>URIJ01000088.1 GCA_900547835.1 uncultured Collinsella sp. | reverse complement strand
CTTAACCTGTTCCTGAGTAGTCATCGTGCATCAGCCTTTCTTCTCGTTTGATGCTGTCGATGGCATACAAGTTACATACATGTTTTAACGATGTCGACTAGTTGTATGCTATATTTGTCTTAGAAATTTTGCTGATGCGGTTTTCGATAACTCGTTACCAGCGATTTTATTGTTGTATTGGATACATGCTTGATTAGCCAAGCATACAAGTTAGATACAGGTTGTTCGCATGAGCACTTCGTCAAAAAAGAACTTGGCCCAATACGAGCGTCTGGCGGGTACGCTGCGTGACCGCATCGCCGCCGGCACCTACGCACGCGGAGACAAGCTGCCGTCCGAGATGGAGCTCATGGACGAATCGGCGCTGTCGCGCAGCACCGTGCGCCACGCGCTTAAGGTGTTAGTTGACGAGGGCCTGGTGCGCACCGAGCGCGGACGTGGCACCTTTGTGGCCGACACGCCGGCACTGCATGAGAACAACCTGGTGTTTTCGAGCTACACGGCACAGGTCCAGGGTCAGGGAATGAAGCCCACCACGCGCACGGTGGACTCGGGCTTTACCAAGGCAACGGGCAGCGTGGCCAAGTTCTTTGACGCTACCGTGGGCAGCAAGCTCGTCGAACTTGTCCGCCTGCGCTACCTGGACGATGCGCCGCTGTGTCTGGAGACCACCTATTTGCCGCCAAGCTTTGGGTCGCTCATCGATCGCGATATCAACGGTTCGCTCTACGCCACGCTGCGCCAGGAATTCCATCGCGCGCCGGCACAGGGGCACAAGACCTTTGAGGTGTGCTATGCCTCGCAAAACGAGGCGTTTTTGCTCAACGTTGAGCGCGGGCAGGCGCTGATCCTGATCACCGACTACGTCTACGACACCGACGGCCGCCCGCTCCACGTCTCCAAGCGCATCCAGCGCACCGACCGCGCCAAATACACCGAGCCCATCGGCTAGCGCACCAAACGAGGCAAACTGTACCTGATGAACGTTTTACCTGCGGTTTTATTAAATCTCAAGCCAGCATGGCACAAATGCCAACATCGCCTGGCAATACGCGCCGTCCAAGCTCAACTGTTCCTGCTCAGAATATCCAGTACCGCAAATCTAAGTGAGTAGACTTTTCGTGACCTGTCGAGCACACCAAAAACTGTCACCTCTGTGACCTGCGGTTTTACTAAGGCAGATACGCCTTGTGCTCGACCTGCGCCAAAAAGTCTACTCACTTAGTTCGAATCGAAGCCAAACGAACCCAAATCGAAGCCAAATTAAGCCCATCCGCATCAAAAGACGCGTGAATCCGTACTTCTCGCGGTGAATTGACGCTATAAAGCGGCCAAAATAAACCTGTCCCTAAATGGTAGGTTTGGGAAGGTCGGGGAACCAGGTTGGTTTGGGTTGGTTGGGTGTGCGCTCGGCCAGGACCAGCTCCATCCAGCACATGTCGTACCAGCGGCCGAACTTTTGGGCGCAGCGGTCGAAGGCGCCCACCAGGCGATACCCCATATGGGCATGGAAATCCTGGCTGTTGTGCGTCAGATACTCGTCGTCCTTATCGTGCGGCACGGCGATGAGCGCGCACATGTTGGTGATGCCCATCGCAATCAGGCATTGCTTGAGCGTATCGTGCAACTTGCGACCCAGCCCGCCATGGCGCACATCGCGTGCCAGGTAGATCGACGTCTCGACCGACCAGTCGTATGCCTCGCGGCTGTTGAGCGGACTCGCATAGGCATAGCCTACCGGACGCCCGTCCAGCTCCATCACCAGATACGGATAGCGCTTGAGCGTACGCTCGATGCGCCCGGCGAACTCCTCAACGCTCGGCACCTCGTATTCGCAGGTAATCGCCGTCTGGCGCACATACGGCTCATAGATGGCAAGCAACGCCGGCGCGTCTTCGGGCGTCGCCAGGCGAATCGCCGGCTCGGACATCTCGGTCATACAACCCTTCTCTCTCAAAAACAAAGGCCGCCTTGCGCCAAACCCAGCGCAAGGCGGCCCCTCGTCATTACATCAGGCTACAGGACAGCCGCCAGCGCGTCGATGTCCTCCTGCGTCGTGGCCCAGCTGGTGCAAAAGCGCACCACCGTGTGGGTATCGTCGTACTTTTCCCAGTACTCGATCGCCGCATGCTCGCGAATGCGGGCCATGTCCTCGTTGGGCAGAATCACGAACTGCTGGTTCGTGGGCGTCTCCAAGAAGAACTGGTAGCCGCGCTCGTGCAGCACGCGACGCAGCGCCTGAGCGGTCTCAATCGCCTGGCGACCAATCTCAAAATACAGGCCATCGGTAAAAAGAGCCTCGAACTGCACACCCATCAGGCGGCCCTTGGCAAGCAGTGCGCCATGCTGCTTAATACGCGGAATGGGATGCGCCGGGGCGTGCATGCCGCAAAACACCACGGCCTCGCCGCACAGAGCGCCGCACTTGGTGCCGCCGATGTAGAACACGTCGCACAGCTGCGCCAGCTCGGGCAGGGTAATGTCGCACTCATCGGCCGCCAGCGCATAGGCCAGGCGAGCACCGTCCACAAACAGCGGAATCTCACGCTTCTGGCACACTGCGTGAATCGCCGCAAGCTCGGCCTTGGAGTACAGCGTGCCGTACTCGGTCGATAGACTCACGTACACGGCGCCCGGGAACACCGTGTGCTCGTAGCTCTCGTTTTCGTAGAACACCTGGATATAGTTCTCGAGGTCCTCGGCGTGCATCTTGCCCTCGTAGCCGGGGATGGTGAGCACCTTGTGGCCGCCAAACTCGATGGAGCCCGCCTCGTGGCAAGCGACATGGCCGGTCTCGGCGGCAACGACGCCCTCGTAGGGCGCGAGCAGCATGTCAATCACCGTCGCGTTGGCCTGCGTGCCGCCCACCAGAAAAAACACGTCGGCATCGGGGGCCTGACAGGCCTCGCGGATAAGCTGCTTGGCACGCTCGGTGTGCGCATCGGTACCGTAGCCGGGCTGCGGCTCCATGTTGGTATCGACGAGCGCCTGCAGCACTGCCGGATGAGCACCGTGGGAATAGTCGTTGTTGAACGCGAGCATGGCAATCCTCTCTAGCCGGGCATGGGCCCGATGATTTAAACGCCGCTATTGTACGCCGCCCGGATAGGCAATGCGCGCGGCAAGGCACTCAAGTGCCAGCACCAGGGCAAAGCCGCAGCTCACGTCAGTCAAAAAGTGCGCACCGATCACAATGCGGCCAAAGGCGACGAGCGCCGCAACCGCAGCCGCCATCCAAAAGACCACGCGACGGCGCGACGGCTTTTCCTTAAAGGACGCCGCAGGAAGCCCGGCAAGCATAATACCGATCGCCGCGTGCGCCGTGTGTCCGCTCGCAAACGACTTAAAGCCGTCCTTGATTACGCCGGCCGCAATATAGCTCCACTTGTCGGTGTTGCCAATCACCCACCACGGCTGAAAAGTGAGCCCCGGCGTGACCTCGATCACGCGCATGCGCGGGCGCGACCACAACGGCTTGACGATCGCGTTGAGGATGATGGCCTGGGCGATCCACACGGCCAGCACCATCAACGCCCAGCGTGTGAGCTCGTCGGGGTCGGTCGCGCGCGTGAGGCGATAGACGATAAGGTTGGCGACGATGACCAGCACAAACGTCAGCACCAACTGAACCGCGATGAGCTTGCCGCCGACACGCAGCGATCCGATAATCTCGTAGCCGGCTAGGCCAACGTTGACGAGGATGCCGAGCACGGCGAGCCATTTGCTCCCTCTGGAATCGGGACGCACCGCGCGCACGAGCATGACGCCTGCGACGCTTGCCGTCAGCTCGAACGGCAGCTCGCCGGCCGCCTCGATAAAGCGACCGTACATGCTACCGATGTTGAACAGCGCGCTCGAAATCTGATAATCGAAGAAGCTGCCCACGCCCAGGCAAAGGCACAAAACAACCGCGATAATGGCGACGTCTTTCTTATAGATGTATCCGAACATGCTTTCCTTTCGATGGAACCAGAGTGCCCAAATGGGGCGTTTGCAACGTCGACCCGTTAGTCGTCGTCGCTCGCACCCAGCTGCTGCAGCAG
Organism: uncultured Collinsella sp.; assembly: GCA_900547835.1. Classification (GTDB taxonomy): domain Bacteria; phylum Actinomycetota; class Coriobacteriia; order Coriobacteriales; family Coriobacteriaceae; genus Collinsella. The sequence goes on along the minus strand of URIJ01000088.1, from coordinate 4,260 downwards.
CATGAGGGCGGCTGCCACGGGGCCGGTGCCGTCGTTGGCATCGAGACCGCGACCCAGGCCGCTGCCCGCGCCGGCGCCCGCCTTGTAGGGCACCGACAGCTTGCGGCTCTTGGGAAAGTTCACCGCGCCATAGCGGGTCTTAAGCTCAAAGGCCACCTTCTTGGGCACGTCGACCCCCAGGAAGGTAATGCGTCCACCGCTGAGCGTGACGCTCTCGAGCCCCAGGCGCTCGCCGCGAATACGGATGCGCGCGCGGTTGAACAGGTTGAGTCCCGCCAACGGCAGCTCGCCATGCGCGGCCTCGGTCTCCTCCTGCACCTCGTCGATGCTCTCCAGGTCCTCGGCCGCTGCGAGCTTACGGTACACGAGCACGCGCTGATCCACCGCCGGCAGGTACTCCTCGGACAAGAAGTAATCGGCCGGCAGGTTAATGCCCACGCTCGCCGCCTCCACGCCGGCGTCGTCATCGCCGCGCGCCTCGGCCACCGCCTGGCCCAGCATCTGCGTAAACAGGTCAAAGCCCACGCTCGACAGGTTGCCGTGCTGCTCGGCGCCCATAAGCGAGCCGGCGCCGCGAATCTCCAGGTCGCGCATGGCGATGCGCATGCCGCTGCCCAGGTCTTGGAACTCGGAAAGTGCAGTCAGGCGTGCCGTGGCCTCCTCGGTAAGCGGCAGCTCGCCCGGGAACATAAAGTACGCGTATGCCTGCGTGGCAGAGCGGCCCACACGGCCCTTAAGCTGGTAGAGCTGTGCCAGACCCAGACGCTGCGAGTCCTCGATGATCAGCGTGTTGGCCGTTGCGTTGTCGATGCCGCTCTCCACGATGGTCGTGGCGATGAGCACGTCGATCTTCTTGGTCGCGAACTCGATCATCACGTCCTCGACCTCGCGCGGGCTCATCTTGCCGTGCGCCACGCCCACGCGCGCCTCGGGCGCGGCCTCGTGCACGCGCGCCACGGCATCGTCGATGGTCTTGACGCGGTTGGACACGTAATACACCTGACCGCCGCGGCCCACCTCCAGGCGAATCGCCGCACTCACCACGTCGGGGTCGTACTCCCCCACGTGCACGATCACGGGACGACGCCCGGTCGGCGGCGTGGTGATCAGGCTCATATCGCGCACGCCGCTCGTGGCCATCTGCATGGTTCGCGGAATCGGCGTTGCCGAAAGCGTGAGCACGTCAATCTGCTCACGCAGGTTCTTGAGCTGCTCCTTGTGCTGCACGCCAAAGCGCTGTTCCTCGTCGATAATCACCAGGCCCAGGTTCTTGGGGTTCACATCGGCCGAAAGCAGGCGGTGCGTGCCGATGAGCACGTCGATCGTGCCCTCGGCGAACGCCTTGAGCGCGCGCTTTTGCTGCGCCGGCGTGCGAAAGCGGCTAAGCACCTCGACCTCGAGGCCAAACGGGGCAAAACGCTCAAAGAACGTCTCGTAGTGCTGCTGGGCCAGAATGGTCGTGGGGCAGAGCACCATGACCTGGCGGCCGGAGTCCACGCACTTAAACGCCGCGCGCAGGGCGACCTCGGTCTTGCCAAAGCCCACGTCGCCGCACAGCAGGCGGTCCATGGGCTTGGGCGCCTCCATGTCGGCCTTAATGTCGGCGATGGCCTCCAGCTGGTCGCGCGTCTCGTCGTAAGGGAAGCTCTCCTCCATCTCGATCTGCTCGGGTGTGTCGGGCGGGCAGGCGATACCGGTAATCGACGAGCGGCGCGTATACAGATCGACCAGGTCAAACGCCAGCTTTTTGGCATTCTTGCGCGCCTTGTTGGTGGCCCGCGTCCAGTCGGCGGTGTTGAGCCTGGTCAGGCGCGGCTTGTCGCCGTCGGGGCCAACATAGCGCGTGATGCGGTCGACCTGCTCGAGCGGCACGTAGAGCTTGTCGCCATCGGCATATTCCAGCAAAAAGTAGTCGCGTTCCTTGCCGCCCACTTCCTGGCGCGCGATCTCGCTAAAGAGCGCGATGCCGTGAGTGGCGTGCACCACGTAGTCACCCGGCTTAAACGGGAACGTGATCTGCGTAACGTCCACCTTGCGGCGGCTGCGCGCGCGGTTGGCATCCATGCGGGCGTTGAGGTCGGCAATCGAGAATACGGCCAGGTTGGCATCGGGCACCACCACGCCCTGCGGCAGGGCAGCGTCCACAAAGGTCACGCGCCCGCGCGAGATGGTGGGCACGGCGGCGCCGGCGGCAGCCTGCGCGGCGCCCGCCTCGAGCGAACGGGCGTTGAGAGCATCGGCCTTTCGCTCGCGAATGGAAGCATGGGCCTCCTGGCGTGTGGCACGGTCGGCGGAATCCGCCGCTGCCACGCGCACGCGGTCGCCGATAGCGCCGGCATTTTCGGGCGCGGCGGTCAGCGATTCCTCAAAGGTAATGCCCTCGTCGCCAAAGGTGAGCTCCATCGACTCGCGCGCGCCGCGGTCGGGGATGGCAAACACGCAGGCATAGCGCTTGCCCACGACCTCCTGGATGCGCGTCATAAAACGGTTGTCCGAGCCTGCAATGGCCGGCTGCTCAATCTTGAGCTCGGCCGTCACCGCACCGCCGGCACGGATGAGGCTCACATAGTTCAGGCGTTGCTGGGAACCAAAGTCGAGTTGCTGGGCACGCACGTACAGGCCGTCCAGACGGTCGACCCCCGCCTCGCCGGCACGTGCCTCGATATCCTCGTAGGCGCGCAGGCAATCGTCGAACAGCGAGCGCGGCTCGGACAGCACCACGAGCGCCTTGCCGCTCACGTGCGACAGCGGACTCACGGTCTGGCCGTACATCACCGGCAAAAAGCGGTCGAGCTCGGGCGTGACGATGCGCGCATCCACCATCTCGAGCAGCGCCGCCAACTTGCTGTCGTCCTGGCTGGCGCGATAGAGCGCCACATGCATGTTGTGGACGGCCTCGTCGGTAAGCGCCAGCTCGCGACAGGGGAAGATCTCGATGCTGTCCTCGTTGCCGATGGTCTGGCCCGTTGAACTCACCATGCGGCGGATGCGGTCGATCTCGTCGCCAAAGAACTCAATGCGCACGGGCGCCTTTTCCTGTGCGGGGAACACCTCGACGGTGTCGCCGTGCACGCGGAACAAGCCGGGCGCGTCGGCGGCGCCGGCATTGGTGTAGCCCATGCCCACCAGGCGCTGCGGCACCTCGTCAAAAGGAATCTCCTCGCCCACCGCAAAAGTGGTGGACTCCCAATAGCGGCTCTCGACCGGCGGCACACAGCGCAGCAGCGCACGGGCCGAGGCAACCATGATGCAGTTGTCCCCGCGCACGATGCGCCCCAGAGCCTCGCAGCGCTGCGCCACCACGGCATCGTCGGGCGCCTGCTCGCGCCATGGATAGTCCTTGCGCTCGGGAAAACGGCACACATGCGCCAAGCCCACGTAGGCGGCAAGGCTGCGCGCGGCGCGATCGGCCGCATCCTCACCGCTCACAATGTAGACCGTGGGGCGCGGACGGCGCGCAAACTGGGCGGCCGCCATAAGCGTTCGGCCCGACTGCGACACGGCCAGCGTCACGTCCTCGCCGGCATCGAGTCCGGCCTCGACGGTCTGCAGTGCCTCGGCAGTGTAGAGCTGCGCGGCTATACGGTGAATGAGCATGCTGTTCCTCCGGCATTGCAACGCCAAAAGCCCGCCGAGGCAAGCTCGGCGGGTCATACGTCAAAAGTCTTGATTGTCATGGTAGCGCATGGAGAGAGCTCCGGCTCAAGGGCAAACCCAGCCCCGCAAAAAACGCCAGACGAAGATGCGTTCCGCCCTACCCCGCTACGCGCACGCTGGGACATAAATCCGCCAGCGGACACTCGTCGCACTTAGGCTTGCGGGCGTCACAGATCTCGCGGCCAAAGGTGATCCACTGGTGGTTGACCGACTTCCAATACTCGTGCGGCAAAATCTTGAGCAGATCTTGCTCGGTCTTGAGCGGTTCTTTGGCATGCGTCTTGGGGCTCAGCATCAGGCGGTGCGCGATGCGGTTGACGTGCGTATCGACCGCGATGCCCTCGACAATGCCAAACCCCACGTTGAGCACGATGTTCGCCGTTTTTCGCCCCACGCCCGGCAGCTTGACGAGCTCCTTCATGTCGGCCGGTACCTCGCCGCCGTAATCGGCAACGATCATCTGCGCGGCCTCCACGGCGTGCTTGGCCTTACTCTTATAAAAGCCGAGCGACTTAATGGTATCGGCCACATCGGCCACGCTCGCCCCCGCCATGGCCTCGGGCGTGGGCCACTGGGAAAACAGCTTCGGCGTCACCTTGTTGA
>URIJ01000087.1 GCA_900547835.1 uncultured Collinsella sp. | reverse complement strand
ATCGATGTTCTGCTGGTTCATGTCGCTCCCCTTTCTTTCGGGCGGGTTTCGACTGGTCTATATCGCAGATACTATCGCAGAAAAATGTTTCCGCAGGGTTAAAGCGTATCAAGCGCTCAAAAAACGTTCGCGTAGGCGGGTATGACCAGCAACTATCGCTCGGATTCGGAGACAATTTGCCTACAGGCTCGTTCCAGCGCAGGGAACTCCATCGTCACTGCATCCCAAACAACCGAGCGGTCGACATTGCCGTAATCATGCGCAAGATAATTTCTCATGCCGATAATTCCACGCCACTCAATTTCGGGATGAAGCCGCTGCGAGCGTTCCGACAACTTGCCCGCTTCTTCCGTCACCCTAAGCGCACACATCAAAAGGGAGTCCGCCAACGCCCTCGTCCGCACGTCATTCGCATGCAGAAACTGGTCCTCGGTGATATCAAAAGCCTTGATGCGCTCGTTCGTTTCAGAGATGGCTTCCAAAACCTCTTGAGCGCGGAGACCGTCTGACTTACGCGCGATCATAAAGGATCACTCCTTCGCGCTCGATTACCGCGGCAAGATCGTCATCAAGATGGTCGCTCGAGACAAGATCAACCTGCCTCCCGGTTTCTTTGCGCACCGCCTCGCCAAACGCCGACAGCGCAAAAAGACCAAAGCCCTGCTCGCGATCGACTTCGAGACGCAAGTCAATATCACTATCGGCATGCGCCTCGCCACGGGCATACGAACCAAAAAGAATCACGGTTTTGATGGCGGGAATCGAGCTGGCCGCCTCGCAGACGGCGGACTCAATCTGGGCAGTATCCAAAATACCCGTCGCGGCGCTTTCGCTCGCAGAGCTTTTACCAAGTGAAGGAACAAACGGCAGAGAGCGCTCGCGCAGCATCTGCCTCATAAACATATTGACCGCAACAGACGAAGTCATGCCAAGCTCTTCGCACAGTTCGGCAAATGAGTCTTTAATTGACGAGTCCACTCGCACACTCAGCACAGACGCAGCCATGGATACCTCCTGTATGACATTGTCTATATATTATCACACAGCCTAGCGCGAGGTCGATGCGCGGTGTTCGATGTGGCCGGGGATCTCGATGCGTTTGGGCGCCAGCTTTGCGGCCTCGCCCACTGTAGTGGTAACAACGTCGATGCGCTCGGAGAGGCGCTCGACCACGCGCTCGGCGATTGTAAGGGTGTCTTGCGCGGCCGTGGTCACGCCGCCAAAGAGCACATGGTTCCAGGGGTAGTCGTCAAACGTCGCGATCTTGAGCCCCGCCGGCAGCGAGGGACCAAGCTGCGCCAGTGCCTCGGTCAGACGCAGGAAAACCAGGCCGTTGACAGCAATGAGGCCGAGCTTTTTGCCGGCATAGCCGCGGATGGTCTCGTCCAAGCGGCCGACGCCCGTGGCACCGCCGTCGGCCAGGGTGACGACCTCGCCCGCAAGGCCGCGTCGCGAAAGCTCGTCGGCAAAGGCCTCGGCGCGCTCTCGACGCACGGGGCTGTCGTCGCTTGCCTCGGTGAGCAGGCACAGGCGCTCACTGCCAGCGGCGGCCAAGGCGTCTACCAGGCCGGCGACCAGCTCACGGTTGTTAGATGTCACCAGATCGACACCGCCGTCGGCAACGTCGCGGTCGAGCAGCACAACGGGCAGACGTCCCGCTGCCGCGGCAATCGCCTCGTCATTGCCTCCGCAGGTGTTGACGACCAGGCCGTCCACGCCGGCATCGATAAGTCTGGTGAGCGACTCGGCCTCCTTGGCGGAATCGTTGCCGCTAATGGCAGTCATAAGTGAGCAGCCGCGCGCGGCGGCGCTGGCGGAAAGTCCTTCGAGCATGGCGCTCGAGAACGGGTTGGCGATGTCGGCCAAGATCACGCCGATGAGGTTGGTGCGCGAGCTACGAAGGTTGCGCGCGGCGGCACGGGGACGGTAACCGGTGCGCTCGATGACCTCGGCAATGCGGGCACGGGTCTCCTCGGTCATCTGCCCGGGACGGTTGTTGAGATAGCGCGAAACGGTGGCCGGGCTCACGCCCGCCTCGGCGGCAATGTCCTTGATTCTCATCTGCGCCATAGCGCACCCCGTTTCCCAATTGTCGGCGGTCTGAGCCATTTTAGGCATTTTTAAAAATCTCGGTTGCAAAACGCTGTAGGTGAGTATACTACAACTCGAAACGAAACCGATTTCGTAAACCGATTTCGGTAAGCGTTGGCACGGAGGTGCAAAGATGCACCCTACCGTCTTGGCACCTCCGTGCCAACGCCATATCAAAGGTATACGCACGAGTAAGAAGGAGCTGCGCGACCATGGGTAAAACGGTTCTTACCTTCGGCGAGATCATGATGAGGCTCTCGCCCAAAGATCACCTGCGTATTGAGCAGGCCACCGAGTTCGACGTCCGCTACGGCGGCGCCGAGGCCAACACCGCGCTTTCCCTGTCCTACCAGGGCGATAAGGCCGCTTACGTTTCCGTCGTCCCGGCCAACCGCCTGGGCGAGTGCGCCCTGCGCTCGCTGAAGGTCTACGACGTCGACACCACGCGCGTCGTGCGTCAGGGCGACCGTCTTGGCTCCTATGTATTTGAGGTCGGCGCCTCGCAGCGCGGCAACGGCTGCGTCTACGACCGCAAGTACTCGGCCATCAACATGGCCAAGCGCGACGTCTTTGACTGGGACGAGATCCTCAAGGGCATCGACGTCTTCTATTTCTCTGGCGTGACGCCCGCCGTCTCCGACGAGATGGCCGCCGCCTGCAAGGATGCCCTCACCGCTTGCCGCGCCAAGGGCATCACCACCGTGTGCGACGTTAACTACCGCGGCAAGATGTGGTCGCCCGAGAAGTCGCAGGCAACCATGAAGGAGCTCCTGCCGCTCGTCGACATCTGCATCGCCAACGACGAGGACGCACCTGCCGGCCTCGGTATGACCTGCGTCTCCGGCTCCCTTGCCCACGGCATCGAGGAGCGTGACACCTACGTCGAGATGGCCCGTCAGATCTGCACCGAGTACGGCTGTAAGAAGGTCGCCTCGGTCGTCCGCAACATCTCCTGCGTCGAGCGCTCCATCTGGATGGGCATGCTCTATGACGCCGAGAGCGGCGAGCACTGGTTCTCCCCTGCTCACGACGTGCACGTGCTCGAAGGTGTTGCCGCCGGCGACGCTTTCAACGCCGGCCTCGTCCATGCCCTCATCAACGACTTCGATCCGCAGGACGCCGTCAACTACGCCATTGCGGCCTCGATCCTCAAGCTCACCATCAAGGGCGATTCCAACCTGGTGACCGCAGACGAGATCGCAGCCGCGGCATCCGCCGCCGACGGTGGCACCCGCGTCGCGCGCTAAGCCGTCCCCATTCCGCGGGCCGCAGCTTTTTATACCCATACCCCTGCGGCCCGCTCCCCGATTTCTCCGGTCGGACAAAACCACCAGTCCCATTCCGGTTTTGTCTGGCATTCCCTACACGACTGGTCGCGCAGCCGGTTTTGGAATTGCTTGTGACCCCAAGCAGTGCCTCCGATAACCAATCCAAAACCGGCTCATGACCAGTATATTTGGCAATCACGCGCCAGCGCGCGCCGTACATCGAAAGGAACATCATGTTCGATCAGTTCTACACCACGCTTGAGTCCCTGGGTATCGTGCCGGTCGTCGTGCTCGACAAGGTCGAGGACGCCGCTCCGCTCGCCCACGCCCTTATGGCAGCTAGCATGAAGTCCGCCGAGGTCACCTTCCGCACCGCCTGCGCCGCCGAGTGCATCGCCGCTATGGCCGAGGCCGAGCCCGAGATGTGCGTCGGCGCTGGCACCGTCCTGACTGTCGAGCAGGTTGAGCAGGCCCGCGCCGCCGGTGCCAAGTTCATCGTCTCCCCGGGTTACAACGAGGACGTTGTAAAGCATTGTATCGACATCGATCTGCCCGTGCTGCCCGGCACCGTGACTCCCTCCGAGGTCACCGCTGCCGTCAATCTGGGCCTCAAGGTCACCAAGTTCTTCCCGGCAGCCCAGTACGGCGGCCTCAACACCATCAAGGCCCTCGCCGCGCCGTTTGTCGGTCACCGCTTTATGCCCACCGGCGGCGTGAGCACCGCAAACGTCGAGGAGTACCTGAGCTCCTCCGCCATCATCGCCTGCGGTGGCACCTGGATGGTCAAGCCGGCCCTGTTCGCCGACGGCGACTTCTCCAAGGTCGAGCAGATCGCTCGCGAGGCCATGGACGTCGTCAAGAAGGTCCGCGCCTAACCCAGCTCTCTATCGTGGGGGTGCAACCTAGACCGCACCCCCATTTTTGAAGCGGCTCGGAAGCGTGCCGTTTCCGTCACGGACAAGAACCGAAACCGTCTTGTATGCTGATAGAACGTGACGGAAGCGACACGCCCCCGAGCCGCTTTTTTCTTGACCGATTAAACTCTTCAACATAGCCCAGAGCGCCAAAACAAATGCGGTGCCGTCTGGAGGAATCGACCCCTTGCTTCCGGTCTGCTCCTCCAAACGGCACCGCATCTTTGTGCCCCAGCCATACCCCAACGCAGTTGCGGTGAAATAGGGACTGTTTGCGCCGCCTGGGCCGCAAAACAATCCCTATTTCACCGCAACTTATGAGGGGATAGATTAGATGGACGAATCTTTGGGCAGCTCAAAGTAATCGGGATGCAGGGCGATGACCGGGCCCTGCTCTTCGGGCATCAGATGCAGATGCGTCTGCGCCAGATAGCTCGCTGCATCGGTATCGCCCTCTTTAATGGCCTCAAGGATTCGACGATGCTGCCGACGAATCGGCTCCCAATCCAGATCTTGCGACACCGCGCGCAGCCAGTTATACCGCTCAAAATGCGTGTTGATGCTCTTCATCCAATCCCACAGCATATGGCGGCCGGCAATCTCAAAGCACGTCTCGTGGAATAGGTTGTCCAGATCAAAGAAGCGACGCGTCTCGCTGTGGTCGAGCGACTCGGACTCGGCGAGAATCTGCTCAAGCCGGCGCTTTTGCTCGGGCGTGGCAGCCGAGCAGCATTTGATCAGCACGCTTCTCTCGAGCTTTTCGCGCAAAAAGCAGGCGTTCTCGGCACGCTCCATGCTGATCTTTGAAACATAGGTACCGCTTTTAGGGCGCGTTTCCACCAGCTCCTGCTCACGCAGGCGCACAAAGGACTCGCGAATGGGCGTGCGCCCGATTCCCGTCTCCTTTTCCAGACCAATCGCCGAAAGGCGCGTGCCAGGCTTGAGCTCGGCATAGATGATCTTGGAGCGCAATGCGTTGTATGCCTGGTCTTGCAGGCTCTGATAATGCTGGTGCTGTTCCATAAAGCCCTCGGATGAAGCTCACGGTTTGTCGAATTTCACCATGCAATACTATCGCATCCCCCGCCCCATCATAAGTTGCGGTGGAATAGTTCCTGTTCAAGGCCTTCAGCAGCAAAAACAGGAACTATTCCACCGCAACTACAGCCAACGAGTTGTTGCGATTAGGTGAACGTTCACCTTTTTATTGTTTTTCTCTTCGCAAATAAAATCCCGTGCGTATACTTAGGCTCAAACGAAACCGATTTCGTTGAGCGTGGGCAATAGGGTGTTAAGACACACCCTACCATCTTGGCATCTTATCGCCCACGCAATGCCATTTGCTTTCTTCCCGTCTCGTTGGACCTTTAGTCCCATTCCGGCACAGCGAGACACTTCCTAGACGACTGACCGTGGGGCCGGCTTTTCTGCTTTTGCAGCAGTGCCTCCGATAACCCTCTTTTGCCGGCCCTGGTCAGCTTTTTCACACAACCGAAAGGACGGGTAGCAACATGCGACCGCTCATCATCATGAATGGCGAGAAGATCGATTGGTGCCACACCGTCATTAGGATGCTGATGTATCTGGCGGGCGTCGCGACGCTTGCCCTCGGTATGAGCATTCAGACCGCATCGGGCCTAGGCGTCGCCGCGCTTACCTGTTTTGCCACGACGCTGTCCATGCTCACCGGCAAGACACTCGGCTTTTGGATCACCGCGACCTACGTCGCATACATCGCCGCACAGGCAGCCATCTTGCGCCGCGAGTTCCAGCCGCGCATTTTGCTCGAGCTCTTTTTCTCAACGCTGATTGGCGGCTTTACCGACTGCTTTATGGACGTTAACCCTCTGCACCCCACCGCGCTACCGGCACAGGTTGCGACCATGCTGCTCTCGCTTGCCATCACTGCGTTTGGTGTAAGCCTCGTCGTCAACATGGGAGTCGTTCCCAACGCGCCCGACGGTCTGGTGCAAGTCATTGCCGAAAAGCTCAAGCGCCGCTTTGGCGATGTGAAGGTTGTATTCGATTGCTCGCATGTCGCCGCCTAGCTCGCGCTGTCATTGGTCTTTATGCACAACCTGGGCGGCTTTGGCGTCACGACCGCCATCTCGGCACTGTTCCTGGGCCATGTCATCAACGTCGCCAACAAGCTGTTCGCCCAGCACTTTATCCGCGCGGCATTCGGAAAATAACGCCACCGCAAGAACCCGCGAACAGCACTATACGTTGCTATATGGTTGCTATATCTCACTATACTTTGCTATATCTTGCTATACTTTGCTATATCTTGCTATATCTTGAGCAAAGGTGGCTCACATGCAAACAAACCCTTTTAAGCCCACAGCAGGTAAAACACCTCCCACGATTATCGGCCGCGAAGATGTACTTGAAGAATTCAGTGAAGGCCTCACCAACGGGCCTGGTGCCCCTGGGCGCCTAATGCGCATAGCCGGCGTCCGTGGAACGGGCAAGACGGTCCTCCTTGACGAGTGCTCACGTTTGGCGCAAAGCCGTGGCTGGACGGTCATAAAAGAGGTCGCAACCGAGGGACTTTGCCAGCGCATTCTCGAACAGCTGCAGCCCAAATTCCAGGCCAAACACGCCAGATTTGAGCCCACCGTAGCTGGCATATCCATCGGCAGCATAGATATTGAGCGAATCGGCCCATCGCTACGCGACGCCATGAGACAGACAATATCCAAGAATGGAAATGGCCTGCTCATCACTCTCGACGAGGTTCAAGACGCAGAGCTCGATGAGGTCCGAACGCTCTCCATTGCGATTCAGCAGGTTATCGGCGAAGACCTTGATATCGCCTTTGTTTTTGCAGGGCTGCCTTCGATGATAGAAAGCGTCATCAACGGAAAGACGCTTACGTTTTTGCGCCGCGCCCTCCCCTTTGACCTGAAGGCTGTGGCGGTAACCGAAGTGTCGTACTCCCTCGAGGAAACCATTGAAGCGTCTGGCATGGAGTTGCAGCCAGGTATTGCCGGCCAACTTGCCGAGGCAACGCAAGGCTATCCTTTCATGATCCAACTCGTTGGATACTACGCATGGCAGTTGGCAAGACGTGCACATACAGCGATTATTGGAGAAGAAGAAGCCGAGCGTGGCATTGCAACGGCACGCGAACGCTTCTGCGCCATGGTGATTGAGCCCGCGCTGCAGCGCATTCCGCCCACGTGCATCGCTTATCTGCTGAGCATGGCGTCTTTGGGGCAGACGAGCTCGACCAGCATGGTTGCCGATGCCCTAAACAAAACGCCTCAACAGGTGAGCTCCGTCCGCAGCCGCCTGTTAAGAGAATCGATTATCGAGGCTCCTTCGTACGGCAAGGTCTCATTTGCCATCCCCTACATGCGCGACTACCTCTACGAGCACAAAGCCGAACTGGAAGTTGAACTGTAGAAACGACAACTGCCCTGCAAGACGAAAACCGTTTTCGTACGGATTAAAGCAGACGTAAACGATTTTCGTCTTGATTTGCGTACGGAATTAAGACGTAAATTGCGCTTTCGTACGCTTATTACCAGACGCAAATTGTTTTCGTCCGGCCATGCGTCCCCAATCTAGACGAAAAGAGCCCCGAGCTCGTATTGAACTGCATCCCAATTCTTGGACGGGCGCCGATGCCCTGATCTCTGCCATGTCGAGGTGCGAGATCAAATCCTTGGCGCGCTCGCCGGAGTGGTATGCCTTGTTCGGCGCCACCTTCCTGTAGAGCTTCTTGAGCTTCGTCTTCCCCTTGTTGCCCGGTGGCATCTCCGTCTCAGGTGGCAGCCCTAGGAAGGACAGGACGCCGGGCAGGTCGCACAGCATCACGTCCTCGATGTCGGCCTTGGCCGCCAGGTCGACGACTCTCTGCGCTGTCGGCGAGATGTTCGGGGTGCTGCTACCGCCCGCTGGTTCGGAAGCTGGCGGGCAGTAGCGGGCAGTAGCGGCAGTAGCGGTGTGGCTCGATAGGCCCGAATATCCGTAAGGAAGGTGCTCGCTCTCATATGTGCTGATATGCCTCGCCTCGCGAACCTTGGGATGCTTCCTGAGGTAATCCCTCAATTCGAGCCACTCTTTATGCTCATAACGCTTCGAAATCGTTTCCCCGTCGACAGTTTCCTTCACATAATGGTATGTTC
>URIJ01000086.1 GCA_900547835.1 uncultured Collinsella sp. | reverse complement strand
TTGACGCGGGCGGGCATGTGCGAGATGTCCTGGAGCTGGGCGGCTTCGTCCAGGTCTTCCAGGTCGTCCTCGGAGAGCTTCTCGCCGCGGATCATGGCGAGGAAGAGCTCTGCCAAGCGGTGAGCTTCCTCGACGGTCTCGCCGGTGATGAGGTCGGCCATGATGTCGGCGCTGGCCTGGCTGATGGCGCAGCCGTGCCCGGTAAACGAGGCCTCCTCGATCACGCCCTTCTCGACACGCAGCTGCAAGGTGAGCTCGTCGCCACAGCTGGGGTTGATGCCGTCGTGCTCATGCGTGGGGGCATCCATCTCGTACTTATAGTCGGGGTGCGAGTTGTGCTCCATAAACGTGGTGGAGGTGTACAGATTACCCATTGAACGTGCTCCAAACGTGATGCAGGCCGGCGATGAACTTGCCGATGTCGGCCTTGTCGTTGTAGAAGGCCACGCTGGCGCGGCAGCAGGCAAGGTTCTCGACGCCCAGCCAGGTGAGCAGCGGCTGTGCACAGTGGTGACCGGCGCGGATGCAGACGCCGTCCATGTCCATGATGCTCGCGACGTCGTGCGGGTGAATTCCCTTGACGTTAAAGCTCACAACGCCGTGGTGGTTGTCCCAGTAGATGGAACCGATGATTTGGACAAAGTCGAGCTGCATGAGTTCGCCCATCAGATAGTGGACGAGTGCCTGCTCGCGGACCTGGATGTTCTCGTAACCCACGGTGTTGACCAGGTAGTCGAGTGCCGCACCCGTGGCGAAGATGCCGGCGGCGTCCTGCGTGCCGGCCTCGAACTTCTCGGGGACGGGCGCCCAGACGGCGTCCTGCTCGGTGACCGAGTCGATCATCTCGCCGCCGGTGAGCATGGGCGGCATGGCGTTGAGCAGGTCCATCTTGCCCCACAGCACGCCGATGCCCATGGGGCCCATGGCCTTGTGTGCGCTAAAGGCAAAGAAGTCGGCTCCCAGGTCGGCCACATCGACCGGCATGTGCGGCAGCGACTGCGCGCCGTCGACGACCAGATAGCCGCCGTACTTGTGCACGAGCTTGCCGAGGTTCTTGACCGGGTTCTCGACGCCCAGCACGTTAGAAACCTGACCCACGGCCAGGATCTTGGTCTTGGGGCCCACCTTGGACAGAACCTCCTCGGTGGTGAGTTGACCGGTCTTGGTGGGGTAGAGGTAGACGAGCTTGGCGCCGGTCTCGCGGCAGACCTGCTGCCACGGAATCAGGTTGGAGTGGTGCTCCATGATGGTGATGACGACCTCGTCGCCCGGTTCGAGGACCGTGGGTGCAAAGCTCTTGGCGACCAGGTTGAGCGACTCGCTCGTGTTGCGGGTGAAGACGACCTCGTTGGCCTGGGGAGCGCCGATGAGGTCGGCGATCTGCTGGCGCACCTTCGCGATGGCCTCGGTGGCCTCGACGGACAGCGAGTACAGGCCGCGCAGCGGGTTGGCGTTCATGCGCTGGTAGAAGTCGCGTTCGGCGTCGAGCACACAGGCAGGGCGCTGCGCGGTGGCGGCGCTATCGAGGAAGGCGATCTCGGGGTGCTGCTGGAACAGCGGGAACTGTGCCTTGTAGGGATTGGTCTCGATGTCGACGGTAGGCCAGCCGCGCGAAGCCTCGTCGCTGGCGTCGAGCTCCATGGGCTCGGGGGCGGTGCAGGTATCGCATTTAACGTGCTCGGTGTCGATCATGCGAGCTCCTCTTCAAAGTTATCGATCAGGTTGTTGCCCAGGCGGACGACGGCGGCGCGGGTGCGCTCATCGGTGGCGGAAAGCGCGGCGTCCTCAAGCTTGGCGCGGATGAACAGATCCTCGGCGGCGTTTTGGTCAAGGCCGCGGCAGGCGAGGTAGAACAGCTGCTCGTCGCGGACGTGGCCGATGGTGGCGCCGTGGTTGCCAGCGACGTCGTCCTCGTCGCAGAGGATGACGGGGACGGTTTTGTTGTCGACGCCCTTGTTGGCCAAAAGCACCGTCTCGCGCTCGGTGCCGGTTGCGCCCTTGCAGCCGTGCACGAGGTCGATGGTGCCGCGGTAGACCTTCTTGGACGTGCCGGTCAGCACGCCGTTGGCGTCAATCTCGCACTCGGTCTTGCGGCCGCGGTGGCGCAGCTCGTAGTTAAAGTCGCGCACCTGCTCGCGGGCGCCCAAGTAGTCGGTATCGATCGTCACCTTGGCGGTGTCGCCTAACAGGTCGCCGGCAAGGCCGGTGGCGCTGGCACCGGCACCCAGGACGGTGTGCTGCACGTTGACGCGCGCGCCCTCGTCCAGGAACAGGCCGGTGTCGTCGAGTGCGATCCAGCTATCGTCGAGCGTCTGCGTGCAGGCCACGTTGACGGTGGCGTACTCGTGGGCGCACACGCGCAGCACGGATCCCACGACGCCCTCGCCGGCAACGGGGGAGTCCAGGGCGATTTGCAGGTCGAGCGTCGACTGGGGACGGACGACGACGTCGATGGCGGCGATGGCCGCGGCGGCATCGACACCGCTCACACGCACGGTAACCGTGGCGTGCTTGTATGCGGGCACATCGATGACGATGCGCTTGGTGGCGTGGTCGGCCAGGTAGGCGTAGGCGGCCTCGCCCATGCCGGTCTCGAAGGCCTCGGCGGGGGAGAGCTCCTCCTCGAGCTTGATAGCGCCGGCCTGGTAGACGGAGGTGGCGGGCACGTCGAGCTCGGTCTCGGGCGTGATGCGGGCGCGGTCGGCGGCGTCGCCGGGGGCGGAGGCACGGCGCTCGGGGAAGCGCTCGGCCATGGCGTCCATGGCGGTATCGAAGGCGTCGGCCGTGCCAGCAAACTGCTCTTCCAAGCCCTCAACCTCAACGGCCTCGGCGGGAGCGGCGGAAAGCTCGTCCGAAAGCTCGAGCTTGGTCTGGTTCATTTTGAGCCAGCCCCAAGTTGCTGCCGGCATCGCATTAACCTGCTCGAGCGTGGTAGCAGCGGTGTTGGTTTCCTGTTTCATTATCCGATCGCTCCTTCCATCTCGAGCTTGATCAGGTTGTTCATCTCGACGGCGTACTCCAGCGGCAGCTCCTTGGAGACCGGGTTGGCAAAGCCGTTGACGATCATGGTGCGGGCCTCTTCCTCCGAGATGCCGCGGCTCATCAGGTAGAACACCTTGTCGTCGCCGATGCGGCCGATGGTGGCCTCGTGGCCGATGTCGACGTTCTTGGCGCGGATGTCCATGGCCGGAATAGTGTCGGAGCGGCTCTGGTCGTCGAGCATGAGCGACTGGCAGCTCACGGTTGCCTTGGAGCCCTCGGCCTTGGGCGTGGCCACGATAGAGCTACGGAAGGTCTGGATGCCGCCGCTCTTGGAGATGCCCTTGGTCTCGACGGTTGCCGAGGTCTCGGGCGCGTTGAGCACAACCTTGCAGCCGGTATCGAGGTTCTGGCCGGCGCCGGCAAAGGTGATGCCGGTAAAGCTCGAGCGGGCGCGGCGGCCGTTGAGCACGCTCATGGGGTAGAGGTAGCCCACGTGGCTGCCGAAGGAGCCGCTGATCCACTCGATGTCGCCGTCCTCGTCCACGCGCGCACGCTTGGTGTTGAGGTTGTACATGTTCTTGGACCAGTTCTCGATGGTCGAGTAGCGCAGGTGCGCACGCTTGCCCACAAAGAGCTCGACAGCACCGGCGTGGAGGTTGGCCACGTTGTACTTGGGCGCGGAGCAGCCCTCGATAAAGTGCAGGTCGGCGTCGTCCTCGACGATGATGAGCGTGTGCTCAAACTGGCCGGCGCCCTTGGCGTTGAGGCGGAAGTAGCTCTGCAGCGGGAAATCGAGCTTGGTGCCCTTGGGCACGTAGACAAACGAGCCGCCCGACCACACGGCGCCGTGCAGGGCCGCAAACTTGTGGTCGGTGGGCGGGATGAGCGTCATAAACTTCTCGTGAATGAGCGGCTCCCACTGCGGGTCGTGCAGGGCCTCCTCGATGCCGGAGTAGACGATGCCCATCTTGGACGCGGTGTCCTGCATGTTGTGGTAGACGAGCTCGGAGTCGTACTGCGCGCCGACGCCCGCCAAGTAGCTGCGCTCGGCCTCGGGGATGCCCAAGCGCTCAAAGGTGCTCTTGATGTCGTCGGGCACCGACTCCCAGTCGTGCTTTTGGTCGGTGTTGGGCTTGACGTAGGTGACGATGTTGTCCATGTCCAGGCCCTCGATGGAGGGGCCCCACGTCGGGTCGGGAAAACGATTGAAGATCTCGAGGGACTTTAAGCGCAGGTCGAGCATCCACTGCGGCTCGTCCTTCTTGGCGCTGATCTCGCGCACGATGTCGGGCGTGATGCCGGCGTCGAGGCGCTCGAATCCCTCCTCGCCATAGGTGAAGTCGTAGAGGCTGCGGTCGATGTCCGCGACCTCGGTGCGGTTCTTGGTCATTGCGTCGCCCCTTTACGCCTGCTGCTCGGCAACGGCGGACTCGGCCTGGGCGCGCTGCTCGGCGGCCTCGCGCTCGAAGGTCTCAAAGCCGTTCTTGTCGATCCAGGGGATCAGCGAGGCGTCGTCCTCGCGTACGATGTGGCCCTTGACCATAACGTGGACGCGGTCGACATCCAGGTGCTCCAGGATACGCGTGTTGTGCGTGATGATGAGCATGGAGCCGTCGCAGCTCTTGCGGTAGGCGTCCATGCCGTGGCTGACGGTGGAAAGGGCGTCGACGTCCAGGCCGGAGTCGGTTTCGTCCAGGATGGCGAGCTTGGGCTGCAGCAGCAGAAGCTGGAGCATCTCGACCTTCTTTTTCTCGCCGCCCGAGAAGCCCACGCCCAGCTCACGGTTGAGGTAGGCGGTGTCCATGTTGAGCTCGGCCGCGAGCTCCTTGACGCGACGGCGGAACTCCTTGCCCTTCATCTCCAGGCCGGGGCGGCCAGCGATGCTGGCACGCAAAAAGCTCGACAGCGGCACGCCCGGGATCTCGACCGGGGCCTGGAAGCTCAGAAACAGGCCGGCGCGCGAACGCTTGTCGGTGGTGAGCTCGGTGATGTCCTGGCCGTCAAAGACGATGCGGCCGTCGTTGACGGTATAGACGGAGTCGCCCATGACCAGGTGGCCGAGGGTGGACTTGCCGGCGCCGTTGGGTCCCATCAGAACGTGGGTCTCGCCGGCGGCGACGTTGAGGTTGACGTTGTGGAGGATGGTCTTCTCGTCCACGGAGGCGGTCAGACCTTCGATGGAAAGCAGCGGATTTGCGCTCATGCTGTCCCTCTCTGTATATGGTGTACTCATAGGTGTACTAAACCCTAGGAATCTTCTCGGAATAAAGTTACTATGGGTTCGGCGTTAGTCAAGGGAAAACCCGACTAATCCACTCGACTTTTCTAGATGTGGGACAAAATAACAAGGTTTGTTTGTCCCACTTACTTAAGATTTGGGACAAACAAACCTGGTTATGTTGTCCCAGATGCGATGGGAGGGTAGGTATGCTCATTTCTTCCAAGGGCCGCTATGCCCTCCGGCTGATGATCTATATCGCGGCGCTGGGCGACGCCGAGGGCAAGATTGCCTTGCGCGAGGTTGCCGACCGTGAGCATATCTCACAAAAGTATTTGGAGCAGCTGGTTCGTCCGCTTATGAAGGCGGGCCTGCTTAAGAGCGTGCGCGGCAAGGGCGGCGGCTACATGATGGCCAAGGATCCAGCCGAGGTGCGTGCCGGCGACATCCTGCGCGCCGTCGAGGGCAGCACGGCGCCCGTGGCGTGCGACGGCATCGACAACAGCTGCACCCGCAGCGATTTGTGCTCGACCGTCAAGTTCTGGCGCGGCCTGGACGACGTGATCGAAAAGTACGTCGACGGCGTGACGTTGGCCGACCTGGCCGCCGTCCCCGAAATCAACTTTGACATTAAGCTGTAGGGGTGCAAATGGCATCTCTCGACAAGGTGTACAAGCAAATCGAAGTTTTTGCTCGGGAATGTGACGCCGAGAAGGTCGTGTTGTTTGGTTCTCGTGCTCGAGGCGACAACTTGCCCAAGAGCGATATTGACATCGCCGTAGCAGGTTGCCGGGATTTCGGCCGTTTCTCATATTTGATCGAGGAACATCTTGATACTCTTTTAGATGTAGATGTCGTCAATCTCGACGAGTCCCTATCGCAGCAATTGCTCGATGAGATTGCCAAGGATGGTGTGATTCTGTATGAAAAAATATGAGAACTTTGTTAGCGCCTTGGCGAATCTTGAGGATGCGCCCAATCAGGATCTCAACAATGATTTTGTTCAGAGTGGATTGATTAATAAGTTCAATCTTCAATTTGAACTGAGCTGGAAGCTCCTTAAGCGTCTGCTCGAGTATGAGGGCGCCACGCTTGCCGCGTCGGGGTCTCCTCGTGCCATCTTGAAGGAGTCCTACCGATTCTACGACTTTATTGATGAGGCAGCCTGGCTGGATATGCTCAGAGACCGCAATACGAACGTCCATATCTACGACAACAAGCTCGCTCAAGATTTGATTCAGCGCATCTTGAACGTCTATATTCCCGCTTTCTGTCAGTTGAGAGACGGGCTGACGAAACGTTACGGCGAGCTTCTGTTGGCGCCCGACGACCAGTTTGTCTAATTCCTTAAGATTTCGCGGAGGGTTGTTGCCGTTTACCGAGGGGTTGTTGTGCAACAACGGGCGAGCTGCAATACTTATTTCTATCTTTGCAAACTGCACTTTAACTATACCAATGCAGGGAGGATCTTATGCAGCCCAAGCATTCTGCTATTGTCGCGGGCCTGACGCTGGCGCTTTCGTTTGGCGCCGTTTCCGCGCCGGCACCCGCCGCTGCCGAGGAGCCCACGCCGGGCGTTGCCTCGGATGCCACCGATATCGATAAGGGTCTCTACACCCAGCAGTCCTTCTCGGGCGTGCTGAGGTCGGTCCAGGGCGTTTCGTTTGTCAACGTGACTCCCGAGATGAAGTACTTTACCAAGTACGAGAGCCATGGCAACTACAACCAGGGCTTTTCGTACGGTGACGGCTATAACGCACTGGGCTACTATCAGTTTGATCGCCGCTGGTCGCTCATTCCGTTTATGAAGCAGGTT
Source organism: uncultured Collinsella sp. (assembly GCA_900547835.1). Classification (GTDB taxonomy): domain Bacteria; phylum Actinomycetota; class Coriobacteriia; order Coriobacteriales; family Coriobacteriaceae; genus Collinsella. The sequence goes on along the minus strand of URIJ01000086.1, from coordinate 1,436 downwards.
TACAACTACGATTCTGCCAAGTACGGCATGCTCAAGGATGCGATTGATCGCGGCAGCGAGATTTCCAACACGAGCAATGCCATGTACGAGAACGGTCAGCTCACCGAGTTGGGCCATATCGCTCAGGATGCCTTCCAAGGTGCGTACAACACCGATCCTGTTGAGTTCTCAGCACTTCAAGATGCCTATGCGTACAACTCGTACTATGCGGTGACCGAGGCGTGGCTCAAGAGCGGCCTGGGCATTGATATTTCGGGCCGCGCCGATTGCGTCAAGGGCATGGTGTGGAGCATTACCAACATGTGCGGCACCGGTGGCTGCAGGGATTTTTTCCGCTGGGCGAATCTTTCCAACGATATGTCCGACCGCGAGTTTGTGACGGCGCTCTCCAATAGCGTGGTCAACAATGTTGCCACCAAGTTTTCAAGTCAGCCCCAGTATCATGAGGGCTGGAAGAATCGTTATAAGAATGAGCTGAAGGACTGCTTGGTTTATATTGCCGAGGGCGAGGCCGCTGCCGCTGCGACGCCCGTGCAGCCCGAGCCTACACCGGCGCCCTCGCCGACACCTGATTCGAATGACGACTCGAGTGACGATGCTAACGATGACAGGATGGATGCGCCCTCGACCGATGCTGACGGTAATGGCTCTGCTGGTGGCACTACCAACGACGGCTCTACCTCGAACGGCTCCGATTCGAACGGCTCTGCTGCGGGCGATTCGTCTTCAAGCTCTGCCGGCAATACGGACAGCGACGCTTCTGGTTCGACCGACGCTGGCGCCTCTAACTCATCCACCGGCTCGAGCGATTCGTCCGCTGGCACCGGCTCTAATAACGGCTCTGGCTCTGACGCAACCCCTGATTCCGATGCTTCCAAGGACGACTCGAATAAGGCGCCGGACGCTCCCGTTGCTTCGCCGGACAAGAAGCCTTCTTTCTCCGAGCAGCTTGGTTCTACGCTGGGTTCTTCGCTGATGGCTGGCGTCAATAACGGCTCGGCCCAGAACAAGGACAACTCTGATCAGGTTTCCACGGAAAAGACCGAGGCCGCAAAGGGCGACTCCAAGGACAAGGCTTCCGAGAAGACCGAATCCGATAAGGGTTCTAGCTCTGGGGAGAAGGACGACAAGTCCGCTCAGAAGAAGGACGAGAGCAAGACCGAGGGCGAAAAGAAACAGTCCGAAGACGACGACAAGAGCGGTGCTGACAACCAGAATCAGGAGCAAAATGACTCCAAAACGGTGACCACCACGACCACGACGACTACAACTACCAAGCCCTCGAGCGACAACATGCCCAAGACGGGCGATCTGATTGTGATGGCGAGCCTTGCCAGTGCAAGCTTGGCCACGCTGGGCGCTACGTCTATCGTAAGTGGTAAGCATAAGCTCGATCAGCAGAAGAAGGCTTCTGGGGAGGACGGCTCGGAGGAGTA
>URIJ01000085.1 GCA_900547835.1 uncultured Collinsella sp. | reverse complement strand
CAAGCTTGGCAGCCTCGGTCTCCTCGCTGGGCTCGGGAACCGTGGTCTGGACCTCCTTGAGGGTGTCCATGATGTCGTCGTAGGAGATATCAAGCGAGCGCAGCGCCTCGGCAGCGATGCCCTCGTCCTCCTTGGCGAGTGCGAGCAGCAGGTGCTCGGTGCCCACCTTATTTGAGTGCAGATCGAGCGCCTCCTGTTTGGCCATCGACATGACCTTGCGCGCTCGATCGGTAAATCTATCTAACATGCTCGTTTCCTTACATGAGTTCATCGAAATCAAAACGCCCGCCCGTCGGCGGCGCTTTTGTCTCTTTACCCACAGGTTGTCTATGTTAACAGCTGGAGGAATATCTATAAACCCGGCTCACATGAATGCAGGTTATGACCGCATCGCGGGACTCACCGCGCGATGCGCGACAGGCGCCCCGCAAGAGAAACCCTAGGCGTCTTTCACCACGTCGGGACTCGTCGCACGCGATGCGCGATAGGCATCGGCCTCCTTGGAGACGCGTTCGAGCAGCTCGGATGTATCGACGCCCTCGACTTGCGCGACCGTTTCCACCGTCTGCATGGCGACCGCCCTCAGGTACGCGCACGCGCTGTCCCCCGGCTGCTCGAGGTCTATCTCCTCGCCGCCCTCCCGGGCAAAGCCGACCGCCATCACAAAGCCCATGATGCCCGAGACCAGAAAGCCCACCGCAAAGCTCGAATCTGCCTTGAGCTCTTCTCCGTCGGGGTGGACGATCTCTCTCACGCGGTCGATGATGATCGTATGGATGCCCTGCACGACCTGCTCGGCGACACCCGCCCTCATGGTGATGACGATGCGCCGCAGCAGGCAGCGGACGTCGCGCCGGTCGAACGCCGAAAGGTCGCCCTCGCTCGAAAAATGCCAGAGGGCATCGGTGATGAGCTCGTTATCCTGCAGCAGCTGGGCTATGGCGATGGCGACGAGTTCATCGAAATCGTGAAAATAGTAGTAAAACGTTCCGCGATTGCACTGGGCGGCGCGGGTCACCTCGCCAACCGACAGCTCGAAGATGCTGTTGTTCTCGATGAGCTCCCAAAACGCCTCGATGATACGGGTGCGCGCATCGGGCGCATCGGCGTCCTTACGCGGTCTCGCCATGCGCCTCACCGCACCTCTGCGCCTTGGCGTTCATGATGAGCATCTGAAGACGGTTCTCCACGTTGGCGAAGCTCACGTCGGGATCGTAGTCGAGCGGCAGGAACTGCGCCGTGGGATACTGCTCCTTGAGCGCATGGATGAGCCCGCGCCCCACGACATGGTTGGGCAGACACCCGAACGGCTGCAGGATCACGAAGTTGCGGCAGCCGCGCTTGGCGTGCTCGAGAATCTCCGCCGGAATCAGCACGCCCTCGCCCGCATCGAACGTATGGTGCAGGATCTTATCGCTCGCGCGCACGAGCTCGGGCATGCGCGTCGGCGGCTCGTAGAGCGGGCTCGCCGCGCCCAGGCGGTCGCAACGGTCGTGCGCGAGCTCGAACAGGTTGTCCGCCGTGGCGTACCAGGCCTTTTCGGGCAGCGACAGGTCGACGTGGAACTCGCGCGACTGCGCATGCTTGTAGAAATAGGTCTTGCGGATCACGTCGGTCATGCGCGCCTCGATGACCTCGAGCCCGTTGTCCTCGAGGTAGCGCTCGATCTCGTGGTTGGCGCCGAGATGGAAATTGAGCAGGTACTCGCCCACGATGAGAACGGTCGGATGCGGGTTCGAGCGGTCGTACGGAACGGCGTCCATGATCGCAAGCGCGCGTTTGAAGCCCGTCGCCTGGCCTCTCAGCCCGGAGCGCTCCATGCCCTCGATAACCTCATCGAGCGCGCGGTCGAACGCAGCGTCCGCCGCGCCCTTCTCGAGCTCGTAGGGACGGATGCGCCTAAGCATGGCCTCGAGGGCATCGATCATGGGAAGACCGTAGGCGATCTGGATGCTCGGGCCAAGGCCGAGCTTGAAGCCCGGATGCGCATTGTGGGCATCGACGTCGTCGTTGGTGAGCACCGGGACATAGTCGTATCCCGCGTCGTCGAGCGCGCGGCGCAGCAGGGGCATGTAGTGCGTCAGGCGGCAGTCGCCGATATACTTGCCAGTCACCACGGCGACGTCGTGCGGGTCGTACTTACCGCTCTCGAGTGCCGCGAGCGCCTCGCCGATCACGATTTGCGCGGGGAAGCAGATGTCGTTGTGCACATAGCGTTTGCCCAGGCGGATGGCATCCTCGCGCCCGATATCAAGGGCCTCGGCGCGCACGCCCTGATTGCGCATCGCCGCGGTCATGAGCCTGCAGAACGCATGGGAGGTGTTGGGGACCAGCGCGATCTTGTCGTGCCGGTCGCGCTTGGTGTACTTGACCTTATACGGGTCGTCGAGCGGATGGACCGCGTGCACCCGGGCGCCCTCGGCACGCTCCTCCGCGCGACGACGGTTGACCGACTCGATAAACGAACGCACGCGAATGCCCATGGGACCGGCGACGTCGCTCTCATCGAGCTTGATCATCATCGGAACCTTGGAGCCCATCTCGCCCATCATGCGCGCGATCTCGTCGGTGAGATACGCATCGTGGCCGCAGCCGAAGCTGCCCATCTGCACGAGCTCGAGCTCGGGCGTCGATGCGACGATGACCGCGCACGACAGCATGCGCGCATGGTAGTTGTTCACGATGTCGATGCGGCTGTTGGAAAGATCGACGTTGCAGACCCCCGGCACCGCATCGGGCGTCAGCACGGGGATGCCGCGCTCAGAGAAGAGCTTGGGCAGCCCGTGGTTGACCAGCGGGTCGTTGTGGTACGGGCGCGAAGCGATCACCACCGCGTAGCCGCCGTCCTCGTGCACGTTCTCGAGCACCTGCCTGCCGCGCAGCTGCAGCTGGTTCTCAAACGTCTCCTGCGCGCGGTCCGCCTGCTCGGTCGCCTTGGCAACCAGGTCGGCATCGATATCGAAGGTCTCCTTGCACCACGCCTTGAGCTGGCGGTTTCGGTCGCCCTCGTCGTACCAGTGGAACAGCGGCGTATCGAACGGAACGCCGAAACGCTCCTCTGGGTTATCGGAATTGCGCATCACGTAGGGGTATCCCTTTACGACGGCGCACATCCACTCGCTGGTAGAGGCGGTGTTTTCGGTGGGCACCGTCGTGATGACGGGCATGAAGATGCGGTCGACGCCGGCGTCGACGAGATTGCGGATGTGCCCGTGGACGAGCTTGGCCGGGAAGCACACGGTGTCGGATGTGACGTGCGCCAGACCGCGCTCGTACATCGCCTTGGTGCTGCGTCCCGAGACGCGCACCTTAAAGCCGAGCGTGCTGAAGAACGTCGACCAGAACGGCATGGTGTCCCAGAACTCGAGCACACGGGGAATGCCGATCGTGACATCGCGCCCCCCGCTGACGGGAACCGTGGGGTACGACTCGAACAGCAGCTTCTCGCGGTCGACAAAGAGATTGGGGGCAGCCGCGGTCCGGTCGCGCCCCGTGCCGGGTGCCTGTGCCTCGCAAGCACCCTGCGGACGCAGCTCCTCCGCCGCGGGAACCTCGCGCACGAGCTCATCCCATGAGATGGCGCCGCCGCGCGGGCAGCGATTGCCCGTGACGTAAAGCGAGCCGTCGCCAAATGCCACGACCGCGCGCTGGCAGCGGTTGTTGCACCGACGGCAGGTAACGCCGCCGAACTCGCGATGCTCGAAGCGCTCCACGGCATCGAGCCCGATAAACGACGCGCCGGCGTCGCCCTTGCGGCATTCCTCGCGCGCGAGCAGGGCGATACCGATAGCGCCCATCAGCCCCGGGTGGGGCGCACGCGTGACGGGTTTGCCCAGATACTGCTCGAATGCGCGCAGCACCGCGTCGTTTCGGAACGTGCCGCCCTGGACGACGACTTTGTCGCCCAGACGGTTGAGATTTGAAACGCGAATGACCTTGGTGAACACGTTCTCGATAATCGAACGGCAGAGACCGGCCATGATGTCGCCCGGACCCTTACCGCGCCGCTGCTCGGAAACGACGCTGCTGTTCATGAACACCGTGCAGCGGCTGCCGAGAACGGCGGGGGCTTTGGACGAAAATGCCTCGGTCGCGATATCCTCAACGGCTATTCCGAGGTTTTTGGCAAAACCCTCGAGGAACGAGCCGCAGCCCGCAGAGCACGCCTCGTTGACGACGATATCGGTCAGCACGCCGTGGTTGAGCCAGATGGCCTTCATATCCTGTCCGCCGATGTCGAGCACGAAGGTCGCATCGGGAACGCATGCGCACGCGGCGCGGGCGTGCGCGACCGTCTCGACCGTATGGTAGTCGGCGTGGAACGCGCGCGCGAAAAGCTCCTCGCCGTATCCCGTGGTGCCCACGGCATCGATCGCAAGCGTGACTCCCGCTGTCTCCCAGCGGTTCTTCAAGCTGACAAGACCCTGTTGGGCGACGTCGAGCGGTCTGCCGTTATTAGACGCGTAGAACGAATCGACAAGCTCACCCGCCTCATCGACCAGGGCGAACTTGGTCGTCGTGCTCCCCGAATCGATACCGAGCGCCACACGCACCGTCTCTCCGGGCGCATACGCATCCGGACCCTTTGCCGGCGTCTCTTTGCCATGGCGTGCCGTAAAATCCGCCTGCTCGGCAGGTGTGGCAAAAAAGGGCTGGGCAAGACGTCCCTCCCCGCTTGCGGGCGCGACCGTCTCGAGCTTATCCAGCCGGACAAAAGCGTCGGGAAGGTCGATCGGTTGGGACGATGCGAACATGTCGGTCAGCGACAGGGCGGCACCGCGCGCGACCATGATCTGCGGATCGCGCGGGACGATAACCTGATCGTCCGATAGATTCAGTTGCTCCCGGAACACGCGGACCAGCGTGGGGTTGTAGGCGAGCGTACCGCCCTCGAAGATTACCGGCGGCTCGATGTCGATACCCTGGGCCAGACCGCCGATCGTTTGGCGGGCGACCGCGTGAAGCGCCGAAAGCGCCAGGTCGGTGGTAGGAATGCCCTCGTTGAGCAGCGGCTGGATATCGGTCTTTGCGTACACGCCGCAGCGGCCCGAGACCTCGTGGACGGTCGTTCCCCGGCTTGCGAGCTGCTCGAACTCGCCCGATTCGGTGCCGACCCCCATGAGCTTTGCCATCTCGTCGATAAATGCACCGGTACCGCCTGCGCACGAGCCGTTCATGCGCATGTCGGCAACCTCGATGTCTCCCTTATCGTTGGTGCGGAAGAAGATCATCTTGGCGTCTTGGCCGCCCAGCTCGATGGCGCAGCGCGTCTGCGGATAGAACCTGCTGATCGCGAGCGCGTTGGCGACCACCTCCTGAACGTACGAGGCGCCCAGCGCGGTCGCGATATCGCGCGCACCCGAGCCGGTCACCGCAACGCGCAGCGACTCATGGGGAAAGCGCTCGGCGAGCTCGCCGAGCATGGCGCGCACGCTCGCTGTCTGACACGCCCCGTGGCGGCGATATCCCCACCACGCCTCGGTCATATCCTCGTGCATCGCGTAAACTTTGGTCGTCGTCGACCCTACGTCCAGTCCTACTAGCAACGCCATAATGCTCCGTCTCTCGCATTTTTCCTGCTAGAGATATACCACTCTACGTAATACAACAGACTGTTGTATTTAAACTCCGTATAAAAAGCGGCTGCCGAAACGCTTCAGCAGCCGCCGAATGCACCAACAGATTGTTCTGCGCGCTAGCACGTCGGGCAACGGAGCAGCACGGGCCCTCCGGTCATGCGCACCGCTCACGCCCGCGATGTCGCCGAGAGAGCTATCCACGCTTAGGGCTCCAACCAAGCAAGTCGCCCGCGCTCAGCAGATCCCTAAGCGAGCTACTCGCACTCAGGAGCCATAGCCTGCTCCAAGAGCTCGGCATGCTCCTCCTCGAAAACCGTCCCCACAGGGAAGGCGCGACGGAAGACGAAGTGGGAAATCGGACCGGCTACCAAAAGGTTCCACGGCAGCGCCATCACAAAATTATGCGGGATGTTGATCATCCAGATCGCGGGCACGGAATACAGGTTCGCAAGGATGCCGCCGGGCATGTGCGTCAGACCCTCACAGGCACCGTACAGCGACATGATGATGACCATGGGAACGACCATGCAGGAGCTGACGGCGAGCGTCATGGCAAGTGGCGAGCTCTTGCCCGGCGTGACCAAGTACTTAAAGGCGAAACCCTTGGCGAGCGGGCTGGCGACGAACCAGTCGCAGCACATGGCAAAAATGTAGGCAACGGGGAAGCCGAGCCACGCGGCGGCAACGACCTCGCCGTTGATGGCCCCGTGCTGCAGGGCAACATTGTAGATGCTCATCCAGAGCACCATGCAAAAGCACATGATAAAGGTGAACAGCAGGCTCTCTCGTTTGTTGATAGGCATAAAGGGCAGATTCCTCTCTGTGTTGTACCGCGGCGCCACGCAACAAAAACGGGCGGGCAAGATGGAGCTGTTGGAACTTCATCTCGCCCGCCCGTGGTACGCGCGTCTGCGACTACTTATGTGGTGGAACCAGCCTAGCACGAAACGCATGCGCTTCGTAAGCGTTGAGTTTATGAAGATGCAGGGCACCGATAATCCCCCGACCCCATAAGTTGCGGTGGAATACGGACTGTTTTGACCCTTTAAGCAGCAATTCAGTCCCTATTTCACCGCAACTCATTTGGTGCAAAGTAACCTGTCCCCCTTGTACCAATTAGCTGGTGTGGCGCCAGCGAGGGTCGGTGAGCGTACGCGCCACACCCAGTCCAACGGGCAGAAACGCTACGATGAGCACTGCGCGCACAAACCAGCCGAGCATATTGACCGTGTCGAAGGTGCACATGTAATACATCGAGCGATACAGATACAAGCCCGGCACCATAATGACAATCGAAGGCACCGTGAGGGCGATGCGCGGGTAGGTGAGCTTGACTTCAGCCAAGCTTGCGAGCAGCCCCGATACCAGCGCGCCGATAAACGCTGCTGCCTCGGGAGGCATTCCCGTGCTGAGGCCCAGGAAGGGAATCATCGTCGGCGCATCGACAAGGGTCAGACGCAGGGTATTGGACACGGCGCCGATCAACCCAGCTGCCGCGGCCATCTTTACCGGGCTGTTGAACATCACCGAGAAGCCGAATACGCCAACGAAGCTCATCACCACGCGCAGGAGCGTAAGGGCAAGCGGCGAAAGGCCCAGTGGGGCAAAGTCGTCCGGCGCCAGGCCAACACACTCGGCAACCATCCAACCTACGAGGGTCGCCATCACAATAATCGATACGGCATATGAAAGGCGCTCGATACCGCTTCGCATGTCGAGCTTAGCGATGTCGAGGCCTGCCGTAATGAGGGGAAAGCCGGGAATCACAAAGAGCATGGCGCCGATATAGCCTTCTTGGTGCGACATTGCCCCCGGTATGACCTGGCCAAGGCCGAGCAATGCCAGCAGATACGAAACGCAAGCGAGCGCAACACCGGTCGTCAGCGCGCTGAACTGACCAAGGCCCTGCTTGAGAATATGGGAGCGGGCAAAGTTGCCGACACCCGCGCCCACGAACGCGCAGGCCATCTCGATAGGGCCGCCGCCGAGCAAAAAGACGAAGGCGCCGCAAGCACAAGCTGCCGCAAGGCCCTGTTGCCAGGGAGAGTAATCGGGTTTTGAACTCTCAACGGTCTTGAGCATCTCGTGATACTCGTGCACCGTGAAGCGACGACCATAGGTCTCGATTTCCTTGAGGAAACTCTCCATCATCCAAATGCGATGGGTATTGACTCCCGTTGTGGGCAGGCTGACAACCTCGTTAAAGCAGTGGCCATCTTCGATGCAGGTGCACTCAAACGACAGAAGACTTAAGTCAACGTGGACGGTGACACCGAGTACGGCGGCAACACGATTCATGGTATCGCGCACGCGCCAGGCACCTGTTCCGCTTGCCAGCATAAGCATGCCGGTGCGGCAGATGATGGATGACTTATCGGTGAGCGGCGCATCGACGGCAAGCTCATCGCCTGCCGTCACGATCTGGTGCCAGTCAGTTTTCATATGGAGCGCGCCGGCACGAACGCCGTGGTGCATGGGGGCTCTCGAAAGCAGCGAGTCAAGGCGCGAAGGCTGTGGGGGCTCCGTTAATTCGCCCTCGTCCTCGTCGGGCTCTTCATCGACCAGATCAAATGAGTCAAGCGATGCCGGCTCACGACGATCGATTAGCTCCTCATCCTCATCATCAAAGTAATTGAACTGATCGAGCATGTCCTCTTCGATTGCACGCTCGCTCGCGTCGTCCATATAGACGCTCCCTTCCTACCGACTAACCCCCATCCTAGGCAGCAACGGCTAAAGGAAACATAAAAGAGACGGCTGTCATGCATGGAAGGCGCAAACCTCCAATGCGTCGGTAGACCCCCAACGACTAGGACTGTCCCCAAGTGCCGGCACAGACGATATGAGCAGGACATAAAAACATTGAGAGCCCCTGCTGCATGAAAGACCG
>URIJ01000084.1 GCA_900547835.1 uncultured Collinsella sp. | reverse complement strand
GAGAAGGTCTACCTGAGCCCGGTCATCGACTGCTTCGGCGGGATGCTCGTCGCCTGGTCGACCGGGCTGCACCCCGACAAGCGCCTCGCGAATTCGAGCCTGCGCCTAATCCAAGCGAGATTCCAGACTCGACAGGCCATTGAGAGTCAGGTCGTTGGCGACCTCCGAGACGCGCTCGATAGGAACCGAGCCGTCAGACAGCGCCCACGTGCGATAGATACCGATAATACCCGACAGCAAAAACGCCAGATAGTAGTCGAACATCTCGTCCTTGAGACCTTGGGGCAGCAGATCGCGCTCGGCAATCTCGTGCTCGAGCGGCGCACGAAGACGAGCCATAAAATCATCGAGCGGAATGTTCTCGATCAGCTGACGATTGAGCACCAAGTTGTTGCACAGTGCCTCGTTAACGGTTTTAAAGAAGGTCGCCGCCGCGCCCAGGGCGCGCTCGTTGGTGTCGCCGTCCATGGAGGAAAGCGTCTTCTCGACCGAATCGACAATCATCTCCACTACATCGACGGCAATGGCATCGAGCAGGCCGTCAACCGTGCCAAAGTGCACATAGAAGGTTTTGCGGTCGACATTGGCCTCGCGCGCGATGGCACTCACCGTAATGTCTGCCAGCGGCTTTTCCATAAGCAGACGCTCGAACGCGGAAAGGATGGCATTGCGGCTGCGAACGATACGGCGATCAATACGCGGTTTACTGGTGGCCATGGGTGTGTCCCTTCGATATGCGAGCATTCATCAACAGATGAGAGATAATCTACGTAAGAGGATTATCCCCCATACAGCTCAAATATGCCCCGCATCATGAAGAACGCACGACTGTCCTACTGCGACTTAGGATGCTTCTTCTTATTGAGCGCCGACGGAGATACGCGAATACCGTCGCCCGTCTGGCGCACATAGGCTTTATGAGCCGGCTTAGCGGTCCCAGAAGCCTTCTGAGCGTGCTTCTTGGGATCAACGGTAACAGCATTCGTGGGGTGCGGCTTAGTGGGCGCAGAGGGCGTCTGAGGCGTGCGGCCGAGCTTGCGCATCACGCGATCCCAGCGCGCATGGATACTCTCGTTGTGGGCGCTCTTAAGGCCCAGCAGGGGCGCAGCCAAAATGGTCGGCGCGATAAACGTAATGAGACGCCACAGCAGATAGCCGGCGGTCGAAGCCGACCCAAAGAAATGACCCAAGAACAATGCAAAGCCGCCCTCAGCGCCACCAGTTCCACCGGGCAAGGGAACCGCAGAGCTCAGCAGCTGGACAAAGGCGCTCGCGGCCATGACCGAGAAAAAGTCGACCTCGTGGTGGCCAAAGGCGAGCATCAGAAAATACGGCACCAGATAGAAAAACGCGAGCTGCAGCATGGTGATAAACACGGTGAGCAGCATGGAAGAAAAATGTCCGGCCGAAAGCTTGAACTTCTCGGAGAAGGAGTAGATCTCGCCATCGACAAACGAGCGCCATCCATCGATCTTAGTGGCCGAGACACCTATGCGCTCGAGCCAATTGATGATGCAATGGGCGACGCGCGTGACGGTCTTAGGCATGAGCGCGACGGCGAAGATGCCCAGCAAGATGCAGCAGTGCCCACCAAAGCTAAAGACGCACAGCAGCGTCATGTCGCCATAGCGCTCGGCAAAAAACGGCATGCGAGCAAGCAATAGGATAGCGCCCCAGGCAACTAGGCCAAACTGATACACAATAAATCGGGTGAACTGCGTGGCACCCGCTTCGCCCACGTTTTGGCCCGCTTTGGTCAGGCGGTAGATCTGGGCAGGCGTAGAGCCCATCATCATGGGCGTCAGGTTGCCAAAGAAGATGCCACTCGCCTCGACCGAGATCAGGTCGCGAATGCCGACGGGTGAATTGGGGTCGAGCCAGACGGCGATCGCATAGGCCACAATGCCAAAGAACAGATACATGAACATGCAAAGACACGCGACAACGAGCCATGACGCCTGGACGCTCGACATAGCGGCCCAGAACTGCCCCATCTGCCCGGTTACCACCAGATAGACGATATAACCCACCAGTACGGCGCCGATAAAGATGGCGCCGCGGCGTGCGCTCTTATTGTCATCTCCGCCCGAGGCCTCAACCTCGACCTGGGGCTTAGACGTATGCTGAGAGGACTCCGTCATGAGACTCCTTCTAACAGTCAAAATATCTTGGATATTGTACCCGCAAGGACCATAAGCAGAACGCAAAGCTCTGGTTCAAACGGGAATTGCAGACGGTTGTTTGAAAATAAAAAAACCCGGCCTTCCATAGGAAGTCCGGGTATCAGATGCGTGGTAGCCCGTACCAGATTCGAACTGGTGATCTCCGCCTTGAGAGGGCGGCGTCCTAAACCGCTAGACGAACGGGCCACATGACATCTGCACTGCCGTGCTGCGAGCAAATATATTACGGGACAAAAAACGTCAGCGCAAGAAGAAATTCCAAATTGCCGAAAAATTGTCGGCAGGTTATGGAACACGCAGGTAAACTGGGTAGCTAATCCAAGTTGAGATGGACCAAAAGAGCTTCGCGCTCGTTGGGGATTTTGTCTTCGATCACGGCGTCGAGGGCGGAGTTGAGTAGCTGCCCCAGTTCCGGCCCGGGCTTGACTCCGGCACGGATCAGGTCGCCGCCGTTGATGGCGAGCATCTTGAGCATATAGGGCTCCCCTGCCTTCAGCAGCTCGTGCGCCATCGCGCGCATCTCTTCAATCGTCTCAACGTAATAGAAGCACGACGGGGCCTTGCCGAGCGTGTCGGCACGCTTAAGGTCCATGAGCTCGTCCATCAGACGCGGCGTATCGACACCCTCGCCCGAAAGCGCGCGCATCATATTGAGCAGGCAGGATCGCTCGGGACGCAGCGGTTTGTCGTGATATTTGATGAGCAGGCACACGTCGCGCACCAGGTCGTGCGAGAGAGCCAGGCGATCCATAATGACGCGCGCCTTCTTGGCGCCGAGCTCGGGATGACCGTAGAAGTGTCCGCTGCCGGCGTGATCGACCGTGAAGCACTCGGGCTTGGACACATCGTGCAAAAACGCCGCCCACATAAGGCTCGACGAGGGCGCGACGCCGTCACACAGCGCGAGCTCCCCCACCACCGTCAGCACACGGGCGATATGCACGTAGACGTTAAACGCATGATAGACACTGCGCTGATCAAACCCGCGACCCGCTGCCAACTCGGGCACGGCGGCGCAGATAAGCTCGGGGTAGCGCAGCATGGCGTCTCCCCCATGACCGGTCGAAAGAATGCCCTCGAGCTCAATACCCACACGCTCGCGCGCCACGGCATCGAGCAGCGGAGCGCACTCGGCAAGCGCACGCTTAGTCTCGGGGTCAATCCTAAAGTCCAGACGGCAGGCAAAGCGTACCGCACGCAGCATGCGCAGGGCGTCCTCGTTAAAGCGACGCTTGGGATCGCCGACAGCGCGAATCAGCTTGCGCTCCAAGTCACCCTGGCCGTCGTAGCGGTCGACAAGCCCACGCTCGGGATGCCACGCCATGGCATTGACGGTAAAGTCGCGGCGCGCAAGATCGTCCTCGAGCGAGGCAGCACGCTCGACACTCTGAGGATGGCGCCCATCGGCATAGAAGCCATCCAGGCGGTACGTGGTGACCTCGATACGTTCACCATCGGAAATAGCCGTGATTCCGCCAAATTTAATGCCCGACTCCACGACCGCGACACCAGCGGCCTCGAGCGCCGCCTTGGACTCCTGCCACAGGCCGCTACAGCACATATCAACATCGTGGCTGGGGCACCCCATCAGGGCGTCGCGTACCCAACCGCCTACGTACCAAGCCTCAAGACCAGCCGCCTCAAGCGCGCGCAGGACGCGCAGGGACGCATCGGACGGTTGAGTACCGTTGAGCGAAACATTGCACATGCCTATGGCCTCCTGCACTTGTGAGCGTTAATCGATGGTTCTCAAGAAGTCTAACAAGAAACGAGAAAGCGCGCACACGCAATCGCGTCGTCGATTCGATAAAGCGAGACAGCAGACGCCACATACGTTCAGCGCGCAAAAAACACCCGCCTTGGTAATCCAAAGCGGGTGTTCGGCAACGACGTATCGATGCTGCTAGCAGACCTGGCGAACCTCGATATGCTTCTTATATTCGTCCACCTTGGCAAAATCGCCCAGGCCCGGGCACTCGACCACGTTGGCGCCGGTAGCCATCGAAAGGCGCAGGGCGTCCTCGACGCGCTCGGGGGCGTCGTGCCACACGGACAGGAAGGCAGCGAGCGAGGAATCGCCGGCGCACACCGTCGACAGCAGCTTGACGTCGAAGGTGCGGTTGGCAAACCAGATGTGCTCGCCGTTAGAGAAGTACGCACCAGCGCCGCCAAGAGTCAGCAGCACATTCTTGGCGCCCTTGGCGTGCAGCTCGGCCATCGCGCCCTTGACGGACTCGTCGTCGCCACCGCTCACCTTAATGCCAAAGATATCGAGCAGCTCGTCGTCGTTGGGCTTAATCAGCAGCGGCTCCATGGCAATGAGGTCTGCCAGCTGATGGCTCGAGATATCGAGGACGAACTCGGCCCCCTTGGCCTTGACGCGGCGCAGGACCTCGGCCAAGAAGCCCTCGGAAGTGTTGGGAGGCAGCGAGCCGCTGATGACCAGGCAGGTCATGTCATCAAGCGAATCGATGAGCTCAAACATCTCCTGCTCGTTGGCCTCGTTGATGGCGGCACCGGCGTTGACCATGTTGTACTCGGTGTCGGGACCGGCGTTGAGGAACACATTGACGCGCGTAATACCGTCGGTCCACACGGGCTTGACGGGCACGCCCAGGGCCTCGGCGCCCTTAACGATAAACTCGCCCGAGAAGCCGGCGAAAAAGCCCAGGATCGTGGTGTCGACACCGTAGTGATCGAGGGTGAACGAGACGTTGAGACCCTTGCCGTTGGGCGTGTAGACGGCGTTACGGGTACGCGTGACGATGTTGGCAGCAAGGCCGTCGCAGGAGATGTTGTAGTCAATGGCGGGATTTGCAGTGAGCGTGTAAATCATGAATGTTCCTTTCACGAAGTAACGTGTTGGTGAAAGTATATTCCACCCATCGGTAAAAGGCTAGGACAACTCGGTGAACGGTGTGGAAGCGATGAAGTACGGCAGAACATCTCTCTCCAATGACGGAACAAAAAAGGCGCCCCAGCCGAAACCGGGGCGCCGCATGTGCACGAATATGTCGCGTTTCGATTACTGACGATCGAGCTTGCGGACAGCAACGCGCTTGCTGTACTCGTCGACGTGACCAAAGTCGCCAATGCCGACGGACTCGGCAACGTTAGCGCCGGTGGCCATAGCGAGCTTCATGGCCTCCTCGACGTTGTCGCGATCCCTGTACCACTTGTGCAGGAACGCAGCGAGGGTGCAGTCGCCAGCGCAGACGGAAGAAACCAGCTTGATGTTGAACTCACGCTTGGCGTACCAGATGTCCTCGCCGTTGGAGAAGTAAGCGTCGCCGCGGCTACCACGGGTGAGCAGCACGTTCTGGACGCCGGCCTCGTGAGCCAGCTTCATGGCAACGCGGACCTCGTCGTCGGTGTCGACCGGCACGCCGAAGATAGCCTTCATCTCGTGATGGTTCGGCTTGATGAGCAGCGGCTTCTTGTGAGCGAGCTCCTTGAGCTTGTCGGAGGACAGGTCCAGGACGACGTCGGCGCCACGAGCCTGAGCGTGCTCCATGACCTGAGCCAGGAAGTCGGGCGTAGCTTTGGGAGGCACGGAGCCGGAAACGATCAGGCACTCGAGATCGCCCGCGGTGTCCAGGATGTTGTAGAGCTCCTCCTGGTGCTGCGGCGTGATCGGAGCACCCGGGTTCAGGATGCCGTACTCGTGCTGGCCATCGTTGACGTAGGTGTTAATGCGCGTGATACCGTCGGTCCAGACCGGGCGGCAGAGGCAACCCAGGTTCATGACCTCCTCGACGATGAACTTGCCCGTGAAGCCGGCGAAGAAGCCGAGCGCGACGGTGTCGACGCCCATCTTCTTAAAGGCGAAGGACACGTCGAGGCCCTTGCCGTTAGCCGTGTAGCTGGCCGAGCCGGTGCGGACGTTCTCGTCGGGCTCGAGCGGAGAGCTCGAAACCGTCATGTCGACAGCCGGGTTAGCGGTTAGCGTGTAGAACATTTACAGTACCCCCTGTATATGTGAGGGCCGCGTGGCCGGCCCATTCCAACCACGCGGTTACCTCTGATACCAAATTAGCGAGCTGCGGACTCGAGCAGTGCCTTGACCTCGGCTGCGGTGTTGCAGGCGAGCGCCTTCTCGGCGAGCTCGTCGCACTCGGCCTTGGTCCACTGGCTGATGGTCTTGCGGGCGCGCAGGATAGAAGGAGCGCTCATCGAGAACTCCTCCAGGCCCCAGCTGATCAGCAGCGGCTCGAGCAGCGGATCGGCAGCGGCCTCGCCGCACATACCGACCATGATGCCGGCCTTCACGCCGCTCTCGATGATGTTCTTGAGCGAGCGGAGCACGGCGGGATAGTAAACCTGGTACAGGTTGGAGATGGTGTCGTTGCCACGGTCGGCGCACATGGTGTAGCCGATCAGGTCGTTGGTGCCGATGGAGAAGAAGTCGGCGACCTCGGCAAGACGGTCTGCGAGCAGCGAAGCGGCAGGCGTCTCGACCATGATGCCGACCTCGATGTTCTCGTTGAACTTGCGACCCTCTTCGGTCAGCTCGGTCTTACACTGCTCGACGAGCTCCTTGACAGCCAAGACTTCCTCGACGCAGGTGACGAGCGGGATCATAATCTTGACGTCACCGAAGGCGCTGGCGCGCAGCAGGGCGCGGAGCTGGACCTTGTACTGGTCGGGATTGGCCAGGCAGTAACGCACGGCGCGGAAGCCCATGAAGGGGTTATCTTCCTTGACCATGTGCAGATACGGAATCTCCTTGTCGCCACCCACATCGAGCGTGCGGATGATGACCGGAGCGCCCTTGAGCGCGCTTGCGACCTTACGGTAAGCGTTGAACTGCTCCTCCTCGGAAGGAAGCTCAGCAGAATCCATGAACAGGAACTCGGAACGGAACAGGCCGATAGCCTCGGCATCGTGATCGAGCGCGTTGGGCACGTCATCAGGGTTACCGATGTTGCAGGCGATGATCTTCTTGATGCCATCGGCAGTCACGGACGGCTTGCCACGGAAGGCCTCGAGGGCTGCCTTCTCGGCAGCGAAGGCCTCGGCCTTGGCGGTGTAGGCGGCGAGCGTCTCCTCGTCGGGATCGGCCTCGACGATACCCTTGCCACCGTCGACGACAACGGTCATACCGTTGCGCAGCGCGGTGCAGCTATTGGAAACCGAAAGGACAGCCGGGATCTCAAGGGCGCGCGCAATAATCGCGGAGTGCGACGTGCGGCCACCGGTCTCGGTGACGATACCGGCAACGTGGGCCTTATCGATCGTGGCGGTCATGGACGGCGTGAGGTCGTGCACGACAACGACAGTGTTCTCGGGCAGGACGGAGAGGTCGACGACCTCCTTGCCCAGCAGCTCGGCCAGAATACCGGTGCGGATGTCGGCGATGTCGGCCGCGCGCAGACGGAACATCTCGTCGTCCATGGACAGGAACATGTTCTCGAACATGGTCGAGGTGTCCATGAGCGCCTGCTCGGCGCAGGTACCGCCGTCAATGGCGGCGTTGATGGCGTCGGTCATGCCCGGATCCTGAGCCAGGACAATGTGTCCGCTCATGATCTCGGCCTCGGCCTCGCCCACCGTCTCCTTCATGTGGTCGGCCTGAGCCTGGGTCTTCTCGCAGAAGACCGAAAGAGCGGACTGATAGCGCTCCTTCTCTGCTGCCGAATCAGCAACCTCGTGCGGCTCAAACGTCAAGTCGGGATCGACGGCGACCATGACGGTGCCGATACCGATGCCCTCGGAAGCGTTGACTCCCTGATACATTCCCATTCCTCTCTCCGTGTCATGTGATAAAGCGTTTTGCCATATCCATGACAAAAGAGCGCAGCTACCTTACAACAGGTCACTGCGCCCCCAAATATGAACTTAGTTGTTCAACATGCGACCCGTTTGAGTTCTACTCGCCAAGACCGCTCTTGATGAGCTCGATGGCAGCAGCCAGAGCCTCGGCCTCGTCGGCGCCGTCGCACTTGACCTCGACCTCGGTGCCGCAGGGGATACCAGCAGCCATGAGGGCCATCGGGGACTTGCCGTTGACCTCCTTCTCGGGGGTGACGACCGTCACGTCACAGGCGTACTTGCCCATGGTGGAGGCGAACAGACCAGCCGGACGCATGTGCAGACCCTGAGGATTAACGAGGGTAGCCTTCTCAGAAACCATAGTTGACTCCTTTTTTTGTGTTTAACCCCTGTCATGCATGTGGCAGGAGTCAGATTCACGACGTTGTTTATATTAACTCACATCAAACGGTTTTTCATTGTGTTTCGCACGAATTGTTGGACAGATGTCGTTCGCTGTCCGCTCGCCTGCCGGGCGGGGCGGTTAAGTTTGCTGCTCTACAGTCCTGCGCAAGACGGAAAGCACATTAAGTGCTT
>URIJ01000083.1 GCA_900547835.1 uncultured Collinsella sp. | reverse complement strand
TTGGGGCGTATGGGACCGCGCCGGGTGGTAATATAGATACCAACGGTATGTAATTGATTTGTGAGGGTAGCCACGGCTGCCCTTTTCAAGTCATTAAATACATACTAGTGGTATGTATAGGGGGTGGGCTTATGGCTGGGCTGAGAGACGTCGGTGTCTCGTTGAAATCAAAAACAGTGCGGTCAATCAGGCTCGCGGAACTTCTGGTTGCGCAGCTGTGCGCGTATTCGATGTTGTCGGCGCTGTGCTTTGCGTATCCGCTTTACTTGTTCGATTGCAGTGGATCGTCAACGTTATATGGCGTCGTCGTGGCGATGGCGTTCATACCCGGCGTACTCGCAACTCCGGTTGGCGGAATCTTGGCGGATAGGGGAAGACATCGCGAGGTCCTCGTGGCCCTCGGTATTGCTCTGATGACTGCATCGCTGCTGTCTATCCCCATGAAGCGCTCATTGCCTCTTGCGGTCGTCGTAGTAGCGATACTTTGTGTTCAATATGGCGTTCAATCGCTGCTAAAGCCAATGCTCCAAATGGAGACGGTGCGCATGGCGGGTGAAAAGAAGGTTGAGCGGGCCACTGCATTGGTTTCGCAGATGACCATGGTGAGCAATATCTTGGGCCCCGTGGTCGGGACGGCAGTCTATGGGTGCTTTGGCATCGATACTCTTTGTACAACCGCGTCGGTGGCGTTTGCGATTTCAGCTCTCTTGTTTGGGGTCGCACTCAAGCAAAATGCCTCATCTGAAACGATGGGAGACGGCGCGACTCGTACGACATGCCGAAACGATTTTCGGGAGTCGATTCGGTATCTGTTGCAAAATGCATCATTGGTCGCTGTGATTTTGCTTGCGGCTGTTTTGAACTTTGCGTTGGTTGGGCTAACGATTGGCGCTCCCATTATTGTTACAAAGCATCTCGGCATGCAATCGTCCTGCGTTGGGATAGTTGAGGTTGCTCTGGGCCTGGGTGGTCTTACCGGCAGTGGCTTGGTCGGCATTTGGCCGCATCGCTTTTCTCTCAATAGCATATGTCGATATGTTGCGATGATCTGTTTTGGAGTCGCACCGATTATTGTCGCGCAACTGTTCGGCGCAGATGCATGCGTGTTCACCGTGTTTGCGGTTGGTTCGGCATGGATCATGGTGTGGGCAAGCATTGCGTCGGTTGAAATCATCGCGTTTGTTCAGCGGGTAGTGCCGACTGAGCTCTGCGGAAAAGTGCTTTCGGTCGTTTACATGGTCCTTTCCTGCGCAACACCTATCGGCCAATTGACGTACGGGGTTGCATATGATCGATGGACACCGGCGATTGTATCCGCAGGCATGCTGGCGGTGCTGACGTTGACGACGGCGCTGTTTTATCGGCTGAAAAGTTGCTTGTGGCGATTGTCTTAACGCGCTGGGGCACCGTGAATTTGCGGAGGCAGTGGCCCGCCACGCCAGGACGGCATTGTTTGGGCATGCCTCTCTTTCGTCTACAATATCGTGCAGACGAAAGAGAGGCATGCCCATGATCAAGATGTTCGCGAGTGACTTAGACGGTACGTTGCTTAACGCCCTGCACGAGGCGGATGGGACCATCCGCCGTGCCATTCGCGAGCTGACCGAGGCTGGCCTGCATGTGGTTCCCGCGACCGGGCGCTCGACGCTGCCGATTGGCGAGCATGGCTTTACGGGCCTGGCACTCGACGCCTGCTGCTCCAATGGGTCCATCGTGCGCGACAGCCATGGCGAGGTGCTCAGGACCTGGACCATCGACTCGCAGATTACCGAGGAGCTGCTCAAGGAGTTTCCGGATATCTGTTTTGACTGCTCCACGCCCGATGGCATGTTCTCGAGTGGATCGTTCGAGATGCACCAGGCAGGCTTTAAAAAAGACAGTCCTATCAAGCGCATCGTGATGCGCGGTATGCGTGCACGTGGCGGGTACCACGAGGAACAGTATTTCGACCAGTCGATCGGTGACATCCTGCGCCACGATGTGTGCAAGATCAACTGTCGCGTGACCTCGCCCGAGCTGGAGCGTGACCTTAAGGCGTATTTGGCCGAGCGCTCCGACCGCGTGGTCAATGCGCCGTTCGACCCGGTGATGTTCGAGATCACGGACGTGGCGTGCAACAAGGGCGAGAGTGTGGCCTGGCTGGCGGGCTACTACGGCATTGCCGAGGATGAGGTCGCGGTTTACGGAGACGGCGGCAACGACATCGCCATGCTCAAACGCTTCCGCCACAGCTACGCGACCAAAAACGCAAGCGATGCAGCTAAGGCCGCCGCGAGCGTGACCATCGGCAGCTGCATGGTCCATGCCGTCCCCAAACACATGCTCGCCACCATGCGCAAGCAAAACTCCCGCACCGTCATCGAATAATGTGACAAAGGGACAGCCCCTTTGTCACAGGTGACGCTGGTCTCTTGAAATACGAACAAACATTCGCATATCTAACTGCGCTTTGATAGAATTGATACTGTTGGCGGCAGTTCCATGTGCCGGGCAGCGCCCTCCATCCGATGGGAGGTGATGCCCATGACCGATTTGATTGATTTCGTGAGACTTCTGACCGCTTTGGTCTCGTTCTTCACGGCGCTTGTCGGCCTTTCCGAGGCACTCAAGCAGCGTTCGAAGCGCAACAGAAGGGGTCGCCGCCGCTAAGGCGTTGACCCCTTAATCCAAGCAACGGCGCTGCCCAGCTTTCCAGAACTTGGGCTGCCGTCGACACTATTCTACCCACGAATGACATTTTGAACAATCGGCAATGCCGCTCCAAAAGCCAGGCACAACTGGCACAACCTAGGCGGTCGCTGAATGTGACAAAGGGACTGCCCTTTGTCACATTCCAAATATTGCCTTTACGTGTTGATACACACGGTGTGCAATAATACTCGCACTGTGCAATAGCGCACAGGCTGAGTAACAAGGAGGACGCTTGTCCCAGCTCGAGAAATGCGATCGCCGGTCCCTTCGCTCGCAGCGTGCCCTTCGCCAGGCACTTGCTAGCGAGCTTGCCGAAAGTGGCGACCTTTCACGCATTAATGTCGCGTCGCTCACCGAGCGCGCTGGCCTTACGCGTCGCACGTTCTATTCGCATTACCGCGATATCCCCGACTTTATCAATCAAATCGAGGACGGCTTGCTGGCCGAGATCCGTGAGCGCATTGAGCTCATCACCGCAGCTCAGCTGCCCGATCTCTATCACAACATCGATGAGCTCGAGCCGGCGCCCGGTTCGGTTGAGCTGCTGCGTTATCTTGCGGCCAACCGCGACTTAATCGGTGCGCTGCTGGGTCCGGGCGGCGACCAGGCCTTCATTAAGCGGATCATCGACACCGCGCGTGAGGCTGTGGTGCCGCGTGCGCAGACGGGCATTTTGGGCCTGGCGCTGGGCACGTTCTTTGACTACTACGTCACCTACGTCGTGAGTGCCGAGGTCGGCATGATTCAGCGCTGGTTTGAGCGTGGGCTCACCGAATCGCCCGAGGCCATGGCGCGCATTATGACGGTGCTCGCCTTTGTGCGCCCCGGCGACCTGTATGGCCAACCCATCGATATCAACGTGCCGGAATACGGCATGAAGCTATTGAACTTGCAGCTCGAGGACGCGGCCGACACCGCCGCAACCGTCGAGTCCAACAACTAAGAGGAGAGACAATGAGCAAACTCGTCGAGGGCATTAAGGACCGTGTGGTCGCTGCCGCACGCGAGGCCGCGCCCGCCGTGGTGGACGCCGCGCAGAAGGCCGCGACCGCGGCTGCCGAGAAAGTTGCCGAGGCGGTTGCCGAGGCCAAGAACGCGGCAGGGGAGACGTCCGTCGCTAGCGAGCCCGTAGCCGCCGCTGAGCCCGTAGCCGCCGCCCACGCCCCCGAAGGCGCGATCTTCAACCCCGAGGCCGCCCGCGGCAACCTGCACCTGGGCATTGACGTGGGCTCCACCACCGTCAAGCTCGCCGTGCTCAACGACGATAACCAGATCGTCTACGCCAAGTACCAGCGTCACCACACCGACGTCCGCGCTTGCGCCCGCGACTTGTTCGAGGGCGCTGCGACCGTGCTGCCGACGGCCCAGATGACCTGCGCCATTACCGGCTCGGGCGGCCTGCTGCTGTCCCAGTGGCTCGACCTGGAGTTTGTCCAGGAGGTCATTGCCAGCAAGCGCGCCGTCGAGACTCTCATCCCGGCCACCGACGTCGCCATCGAGCTGGGCGGCGAGGACGCCAAGATCATCTACTTCGACAACGGCATCGAGCAGCGCATGAACGGCACCTGCGCCGGCGGCACGGGCGCCTTCATCGACCAGATGGCCACTCTGCTGCACACCGACGCCAGCGGCCTTAACGAACTCGCGGCCAACGCCACCACCATCTATCCCATTGCCAGCCGCTGCGGCGTCTTTGCCAAGACCGACGTCCAGCCGCTGCTCAACGAAGGCGCCCGCCCCGAGGACGTGGCTGCCTCCATCTTCCAGGCCGTCGTGACCCAGACCATCTCGGGCCTGGCGTGCGGCCGTCCCATCCGCGGCAACGTTGCCTTCCTGGGCGGCCCGCTGCAGTACCTCTCCGAGCTGCGCCACCGCTTCTACCTCACGCTCAACCTGGACGAGGAGCACCGTATCGTGCCCCAAAACGCTCACCTGTTTGTGGCGAGCGGCGCCGCCATGGCGCACGAGTCCAACAAGCTCAGCACGTTCCCGCAGCTCATCGAGGCTATCGACAGCCTGGGTGACACGCAGGGTGCCGAGGTCGAGCGTCTGGATCCGCTCTTTGCCACCGACGAGGACTTTGCTGAGTTCAAGAACCGCCACGACAAGGAAGTCGTCCCCAAGGGCAAGCTCGACGGCTACACCGGCCGCGTGTTCATCGGCATCGACGCCGGCTCCACCACCATGAAGGCCGCACTTGTGGGCGAGGACGGCCAGCTGCTGCACACCTGGTATGGCAACAACAACGGTGACATCCTGGGCACGGCCAAGGTCATCATGGCCGATTTCTACAACCACATCCCCGCCGGCTGCACTATCGGCCACGTGACCACCACGGGCTACGGCGAGGCGCTGCTCATCGAGGCCCTCAAGGCCGACTCCGGCGAGATCGAGACCGTTGCGCACCTGCGTGGCGCCAAGGCATTCCTGCCCGGCGTCGAGTTCATCCTGGACATCGGCGGCCAGGACATGAAGTGTCTGCGCGTTAAGGACGGCGTGATTGAGCACATCATGCTCAACGAGGCCTGCTCATCGGGCTGCGGCAGCTTTATCGAGAGCTTCGCCGTGTCTATGAACATGGACGTGCGCGCGTTCGCCAACGCCGCCATCCATGCCAAGGCCCCGGTCGACCTGGGCAGCCGCTGTACGGTCTTTATGAACTCGCGCGTCAAGCAGGCGCAAAAGGAAGGCGCCACGGTGGGCGACATTGCGGCCGGCCTGTCCTATTCCGTCATCAAGAACGCCCTGTTCAAGGTCATTAAGCTGCGCGACCCCAAGGAGATTGGCAGCCAAGTGATCGTCCAGGGCGGCACCTTTATGTCCGACGCCACGCTGCGCGCGTTTGAGCAGCTCACCGGCGTTCATGCCGTGCGTCCCGACATCGCCGGCTGCATGGGCGCCTACGGTGCGGCCTTGCTCGCCCGCGATCGCGCCGGCGCCGACGGCACCTCGACCATTCTTTCTGCCGAGGACATCGCGCACCTCACCGTGACGCAAAAGCATGTCCGCTGCGGCCGTTGCTCCAACAACTGCCAGCTCACCGTCAACGACTTTGGCGGCGGTAGGCGCTTCATTACCGGCAACCGCTGCGAGAAGGGCGCCGGCCACAAAAAGCAAAAGACCGAGGCCCCCAACCTCTTCAAAAAGAAAAACGAGCTGCTCTTTGACCGCGAGGTACTGAGTCCCGACGAGGCCCCGCGTGGTACCGTCGGCATCCCGCGCGCGCTCAACATGTACGAGAACTACCCCTTCTGGCATGCGTTCTTTACGCGCCTGGGCTTTAGCGTGCAGCTGTCCGACCAGTCGAGCAAAAAGACCTACCAGGCGGGCATCGAGTCCATGCCGTCCGAGAGCGTGTGCTATCCGGCCAAGATGAGCCACGGCCACGTGATGAACCTTATCGACCACGATGTCGACTTCATCTGGATGCCGTGCGTGCGCTGGGAGCGCAAGGAGGATCCGACCGCCGGCAACTGCTATAACTGCCCCATCGTCATGAGCTACCCCACGGCGTTGGCACTCAACATCGACGAGATCCGCGAGCAGAACATCGAGTTCCTGTACCCGTTTGTGCCCTATCACGACAAGACCGAGCTCAAGCGCCGTCTGTACCAGGTGCTCGCCGTCGACCGTGTGGCCGATGCTGAGGCCGGTCGCGGTCGCGTGCGTGGACCCAAGATCACGCGCTCCGAGGTCGATGCCGCCGTCAACGCTGCCTTTGAGGCCGATGCACGTTTCCACGAGGACATCCAGACCATGGGCGAGGAGGCTCTTAAGTGGGTCGAGGACCACGGTGGCCACGGCATTGTGCTCGCCGGCCGCCCCTACCACAACGACCCCGAGATCAACCATGCCCTGCCCGAGCTTATCTCGAGCTTTGGCTTTGCGGTCTTTACCGAGGATTCGCTCGCGCATCTGGTAAAGCCCGAGCGTCCGATTCGCGTCGTCGACCAGTGGATGTACCACAGCCGCCTGTACGCCGTCGCCCGTTTTGTGACGATGCGCAACGACCTGGACCTGATCCAGCTCAACTCCTTCGGCTGCGGCCTCGATGCCCTGACCACCGACCAGGTGCAGGAGATCCTGGAGGCCAGTGGCAAGATCTACACCGTGCTCAAGATCGACGAGGTGTCCAACCTGGGTGCTGCGCGCATCCGCATCCGCTCGCTCATGGCCGCGCTTAAGGACCAGGAGGCCGAGCGCTTGGCCGAGGCCACGGCCGCGGGCGAGGCCTACGAGCAGGGCGACGCCGCGCCGGTGGCGCCCTCCACGGATGCCCCCGCGTTCGCGAGCCGCAAGTACACGTTTGAGGCCCAGCGTGAGAGCGCGTCGACCGCGTGGCCCAAGGTACCCTTCACCGAGCAGATGCGCGAGGAGGGCTATACCATCCTGTGCCCGCAGATGGCGCCGATCCACTTTGATCTGGTCAAAGAGGTGTTCCGTGGTGCCGGCTACAACCTGGAGCTGCTGCCCTCGACTGATCACGATGCCGTCGAGGCCGGTCTGCGCTATGTGAACAACGACATCTGCTATCCGTCGATCCTGGTGACGGGTCAGATCATGGAGGCCATCGAGAGCGGTCGGTACGACCTGTCCAAGACAGCCGTGGTCATCAGCCAGACCGGCGGTGGCTGCCGTGCCACCAACTACATCGCGCTTATCCGCAAGGCCCTGCGCGAGAGCGGCCACCCCGAGATCCCGGTGATCTCGCTTTCGGCCGTGGCGCTGGGCGAGGACAACCCCGGCTTTAAGATTACGCCGGCGCTGCTTAAGCAGGCAGTCTACGCGGTGCTCTTTGGCGACGTGATGATGCAGATGCTCTATCGTTGCCGCCCGTACGAGGCAACGCCCGGTGCGGCGAACGCACTCTACGAGGAGTACATGGCGCGCGCCCGCAAGCTGGCGCCCAAGTTCAACAGGCATAACTACACCAAGCTGTGCCGCGAGGCCATCCGCGCGTTCGACACCATGCCGCTCGTGGGCGAGGGCACCAAGCCGCGCGTGGGCGTGGTCGGCGAGATCTTGGTCAAGTTCCATCCCACGGCCAACAACCACGTGGTCGACGTTATCGAGCGCGAGGGCTGCGAGGCCGTGGTGCCGGGCCTGCTCGACTTCTTCCTGTACTCCATGAGCAACGCCGAGCTGCAGAAGGACGAGCTGGGAAGCTCTGCCACTACGCGCGCGGGCATGCAAGCGCTTATTAAGCTCGTGGACTGGATGCGTACGCCGGTGGAGGAGATGCTCGAAAAGTCCCGCCGCTTTGAGGCGCCCGAGCGCATCGGTACCATGGCCGACAAGGCCCGCACGGTGCTTTCGGTGTGCAACAACATGGGCGAAGGGTGGCTCCTCACGGCCGAGATGCTCGACCTGATCGACCACGGTGCGCCCAACATCATCTGCACGCAGCCCTTCGCGTGCCTGCCCAATCACGTGGTGGGCAAGGCCGTGATCAAGGAGCTGCGCCGCCAACATCCCGAGAGCAACATCGTCGCGGTGGACTACGACCCCGGCGCGTCCGAGGTCAACCAGCTCAACCGTATTAAGCTCATGATCAGCGTGGCCAAGGAGAACATGCGCGCCGGTAAGGGCTTTAAGCTCGAGAAGGTGGCGCCGCTCGCGATGGACGAGGTCACCGGCCAGATGCGTGCCCACGACGGCTGTGTGAGCTGCGGGCCGGCCAGCGAGGAAGCCGTTGCATCGGTCGCCAAGCGCCTGGGACATGGCATTAAGAAGTAACTGGCCTGCTATGGGCTAGATATGAGGCAAGCGGGTGGTAGCCGTAGTGGCTGCCACCCGTTTTTGCTTCAAGACTTTAGTCCGCTGGCCGCGCAGCGGCCAGCTTTAAACCACCCGCTACG
>URIJ01000082.1 GCA_900547835.1 uncultured Collinsella sp. | reverse complement strand
AAAGGGAAGAGGCGGGGCATGCCCCGCCTCTTACACCACATCTCTGCGCGCTACCGGCGCGAGGCACGGAAACGATGTCTGGAGGGGCGGAGCGGCTTGGAATTCATCCGTAGGGGTCTTCATTGGTTGCGCCAGGAGTGCTTCCAGGTGCTGGTACAAAGGGAGCATCCCTAACTGCCGCAGGGGGCGTCGGCCACGGCCGACGCCCCCTGCGGGTGTAAGCAGATTTGGCTGTGCGTTACTTGTCGTCACCGAGCTTGTGTGGCTTGTAGGCGAGGGTATTGACGAGTGCGTCGCCGGCGGACTTGACGGCTGCCGGCTGCGGATCGTTGACGTGGTCCTCGGGGTGCACAGGCAGGTCTTTCTTGACCGCATCGTGGATCAGGCTGAGGTACTCGGTCACGCCGGTGGCCGACAGATGCGTGCCGTCGCCGTCGAACAGGTCGTTGCGGTTGGCGCTGTGCCCGTACCAGTCGATAACGCGTACATTCTTGTAGCGCGTGGCGGCGTTGGCGATGGCCTGGTTTGTGGACCCGACCCACGGCTGCGGGCTACGCGTGTTTACAAACACGACAATGCGCTGCTCGCCGGCGTCGGCCATGATCGCGTCGACCTGGGCGTCCGTTACCAAACCGTTGGTGCCCAGGGCAAAGACCACGATCTTGCCGGCAAGGTTCTGCTGGATATAGCCCTCAAATGTCGCGCGGCCCGCATCAAACTGGCGGCCCTTTTCGGCATCGATATGGCTGTGCGGGAACACGCCGTCAAAGGTGTCCACGGCACGCAGCGACACGGAGTCGCCGATCATAAGCAGATCGTAGGAGCCATCGGGGAAGCCGTCGTTGTCCTTGTCGGTGTCGTCGGCCGCCTGCTGGTCGGTGGGCGCGGTGTTCTTGGCTTCCTTGTTCAGAACTTCGGCGCCCTCGCCGCTCAGCGCAGACGTCTCGGGCACAAAGATCAGGCCGCCCAGTGCAACGACCAACACGACAGCGCAGGCTGCGCAGGCAGGGACGTGCGCGCGCACCCAGTTGGCGGGCGTGGCGGTGCCGTCGCGGAACTCGGATACGGTGCGCCCAAAGGCGCCCTTTCTAAACGGCGTCTCGATAAAGCGATATGAGCATTCGGCCACGGTGACCACCAACAGCACCTGCAAAATGTACTGCCACCACGGTGTATCGTTGATGTTGGCGACCGGGTTCATGAGCAACAGCAGCGGATAGTGCCACAGGTAGATGCTGTACGAGCGCTTGCCAACCCACACGAGCGGCTCGGCGGACAGCGCACGGGCAACCATTCCCTGGGGCTGCACGCAGGCCGCGATGACCATGAGCGTGAGGATGGAGCATAACAGCGTGCCGCCGCGATACTGGAACGCGGTGTAGCCGTTGGTGAGCGCGACCATGGCGGCAAGGCCAACCAGACCCACGACGCCCAATACATCGATGGATGCGGGCGAGGACCAAAAACGCACGAGGGCGCTCGGCTGTGCCGGGGCGGCCTCGGCTGATTCGTCGGCCTTCTCGCCAGGCTTGCCCTCGGCGTTCTTGCCGTGCTTGGCGGCGCCAGCCAGGCGATTGAGCCCCAAACGACGAGCGAGACGCACCGGCGCCAGGTCGCGATCGGGGATAAAGGCCATCCAGGCACCCAGCAGCAGCGAGAACACGCGGGTGTCGGTGCCGTAGTACACGCGGCTGGGGTCGGCGGCGGGGTTATAGAGCACCATCATGGCGATGGCGGAGACAGCAGCCAAGCCCAGAACCACGCGGCGCGTGTTGGGCTTGCTCACATGCATGGATACCATGGCAAACAGCAGTGGCGGCCAAATCAGGTAGAACTGTTCCTCGATGGCAAGCGACCAAAAGTGCGTGAGCGGCGAGGGGTCGCCCAGAGCATTGAAGTACGAGACGTTTTGGGCAATCTGCCACCAGTTGTTGAAGAACAGCAGCGACGGCAGGATGTCGGGGCGCATCTTGGTGAGCATCACGTGGTTAAAGATGGTGCACAGCGCGCAGGTCACGAACACTACCGTTACCACGGCGGGGACCAGGCGACGGATGCGGCGAATCCAGAAGCTCTTAAGGTCGATGCGGCCGGTCTTAGCGACTTCGTTGAGTAGCAGGCGTGTGATCAGATAGCCCGAAAGTACAAAGAAGATCGTAACGCCGAGCAGACCGCCCTGCGCCCACGTGAGGTTGAGGTGATAGAGCACCACCGCGACGACGGCAAGCGTGCGCAGACCGTCGAGCGCAGGGATGTAGCGGGACTTGGGGCGAGCAGGCGTCTGCTCCTCGGCGGGAGTGTTGGCGCGGCCCGCGTTGTTGGCAGAAGCACGATGGGGGCTCACGGTGCGTCGCGGTTCGTTGGCACGGCGTTCGCTCTTCACGCGTTCGTGCGGCGCCGGCTCGTTGCCCGTGCGGCGTCGACCGCGCGAGCCCGATTGCGAGAATTGTTCCATAAAACATCATCCAATGACGAGAATAATCAGCACGCCTTCATTGTAGCTGCCTGCTCCTGTGAATGCTTGCTGCTGGCGCAAGCTCAAGCGCGCGTCCACATCAAAGTGAACTAAAGTTATAGGGGGTGCGAGAGTGCACGATCGACGACTGGCGGTGGGTATAAGGCCCGCAGATGAGGAGGTTTCCATGGCAGATCGCGGCATCGTTGCGGTGTTCGGCAGCATGAACATGGACCTTTCGGTGGCG
The DNA here is from genome assembly GCA_900547835.1 of uncultured Collinsella sp. Taxonomy (GTDB): domain Bacteria; phylum Actinomycetota; class Coriobacteriia; order Coriobacteriales; family Coriobacteriaceae; genus Collinsella. Next base: position 5,851 of record URIJ01000082.1, on the reverse strand, counting down.
TGCGAGCGCATGCCGCGCGCGGGCGAGACCGTCGGTGGCAGCGGTTTTATCACCAACGCCGGTGGCAAGGGCGCTAACCAGGCCGTCGCCGCCGCGCGCATGGGTGCGCGCACGTGCATGATTGGCGCTGTTGGGCGCGATACCTTTGGCGATGCGCTTGTGGCAGGGCTCCAGGATGCCGGCGTGGGCGTTGAGTTTGTGGCGCGTCGCGATGACGTGGAGACGGGAACGGCGACTATCATTCGCTGCGAGGGCGACAGCCGTATCGTGCTGTCACCGGGCGCCAACCATGCGCTTGCGGGCGAGGACGTTGCCTGCGCGCTGAGACGTTTGGTGGCCGAGGAGCTCGACGGCGACACCAGCGAGATTGCCCCGGCTGCCGGAAGCGTCTTTATCGCCCAGGGCGAATGTGACCTTGCAGCGACTGCCGAGGCGCTTTTTTGCGCTCACGGGCTGGGGTTCTATACGGTCTTTAATCCAGCGCCTGCCTGCGAGTTGCCTGCGGAGGCCTGGCCTGCGGTCGACCTGGTCTGCCCCAACGAGACCGAGTGCCAGGTGCTGACGGGCATCTTGCCCGCGGATGATGCGAGCTGCGTCGCGGCGCTCAATGCCCTGCTCGCCAAGGGTGCCGGAGCTGCGGTCATCACGTTGGGCGGCTCCGGGTCGGTTACGCTCGGCGATGGCGGTGGGCTGCTGCGTATGCCGGCACTTTCGAGCACGGTAGTCGATACCACGGCCGCCGGCGATACGTTTATCGGCGCGTTGGCGGCGGCTCGCCTGGAGGGCTTGCCGCTCTTTGAGTGCATGGCCGCGGGTGCTCGCGCCTCGGCGGTGACGGTGTCGCGCCTGGGCGCTCAGCAATCGATTCCCATGCGCGCCGAAGTTGAACATTGGTTTGGTTAAACGATAAAGACGGAGAAGCGGAGTAGAACAATGGCAACCAAGAAGCTGATCCTTGATCTGGATATGGGCGTGGACGATGCGATGGCGCTGGCCTATGCCATCGCGAGCCCCGAGGTGGAGCTCGTGGGCATCACCACGTGCTTTGGCAACGTGCGCGTCGACCAGTCGGCGCATAACTGCCTGGCGGTGCTCGACCTGTTGGGTCGTCCCGAGGTTCCGGTGTACCTGGGCGCCGATCGTCCCATTAAGGCGACTGAGTCCTATACACCGCCGGCGTCCACCACGCTCATCCACGGCAAGAACGGCATTGGCGGGGCGAGCGTGCCCGCGTCGCCGTACGAGCCGGTGGGGGCGACGTCGGCCGACGGTAACGCGGCGGTCGATTATCTGATTGATGCCGCGCGCACCTATGGCCCCGATCTGGTCTACGTGGCGACCGGTCCGCTCTCCAACCTGGCGCTTGCCTTGGAGCGCGATGCGGCGGCGATGATGTCTATCGGTCGCGTGGTTGTGATGGGCGGCGCCCTGACCGTGCCCGGTAACGTGAGTGCGGGTGCCGAGGCCAACATGGCAAGTGATCCCGAAGCGGCCGATGCCGTGCTGCGTTCGGGCCGCAAGCTCACTATGGTAGGTCTGGATGTGACGCATCGCGTGGTGCTCACGCGTCGCGACATTGCCGGCTGGACGGGCTCGGGCACCATGGCCGGTTGCGCGTTTGCGAGCATGGCGGAACACTACATTGGCTCGTACGAGATGAACGCCCCCTACCTGGGCGGCTGCGCGCTGCACGATCCGCTGGCCGTCGCCGTGGCGATCGACCCCACGCTCGTGGGTGCGCTCGGCTGCAATCTGCGTGTTGATCTGCTGGGCGAGTATCGCGGCCGCACCATTTGCGACGAACGCCGCGTGGCCGATCCGGACAAGAGCGCGCTTGTCGCACTGACCGTGGATGCCCCGCGCTTCCTGTCTGAGTTCAAGACACGTATGGCCCGTGTCCTTGGCTAGGCTCGGGATCGAAGCACGCCCATCTGCTCGATGTGGCCGCTGGCGGGCCGACATCTACCGTTCGCCAGCCCGATGGTCCCCGGGGCGGGGAGAGCGCTATAATGCATTCTGCATCTTGGATTGTTACTCCTGTGTGGAGGCATGCCCAAGAGCAATACAACACGGATTGTTACGTAAGGCATGACCGCAATAGCACTGCTATTGGCTATCATGCCTTTTTCTGTGAGTGTTCTTGAAAGGAGGTTCACCATGCTTGCAATTAAAAAGCTTAACAACAACGCGGTTCTTTGCCGTGACGGACAGGGGCGAGATGTCATCGCCATGGGCAGGGGCGTCGGTTTCGGCGGAGATTTTCCTCGAGAGCTCCCTCTTTCTAAAATCGAGCATACGTTTTACGACATTGATCCTAAAGGACAAGATGTCATGAGGGATCTTCCCTCGGATATCGTGATGTTTGCGGCGAAAGTTATGGACATCGTTGCCAACGAACTGCCCTACGACCTCTCGACCAATGCGACGCTGTTCATGGCTGATCACCTGTCGTTTGCCGTTGCGCGAGCCCAAAAGGGGGTCCGCATCGCGATGCCTCTTGCCTATGAAGTGCGGGAGACGTATCCGAAGGAATACAAGGCTGCCCAGTTTATCGTCATGCGACTCGAGAAGGAGCTCGGAGAGCGGCTTCCCAAGGATGAGATTGCCAGTATTGCGATGAATCTCGTGAACGCACGGGTTGTTGAAGCCGTCAAAGCCACGGCCGAGCCCGCAAAGCAGTTCGACGATATGCTCGAGGACGTTATCGAGATTCTCGAAAGCGATTTCCGCATTATTGTCGACCGCGATTCCTTTGATTTCACCCGCTTCGCCACGCATCTGCGGTACCTGTTCAAGCGTATTCAAGCCGGCGAGTCGCTGAACAGCGCCAACATGCAGATGTACAAGAACTTTCGTGAGGAGTTTCCGCAGTTGGCAGAGTGCGTGAAGCATATCGGTTCCTATTGTCGTGAAACGTGGGACGCCACGCTCTCCGAGGAGGAGGAACTCTATCTGATGATCCATCTCAACCGGATCATCTCCAAAAAAGGATTGTAACCCGTAGCCATTCGGGGCATGACCTTTGCCGATTCGAACAGTAAGCCAAGATTGTGCAAAGGAGCCAATGATGGCAAATTACAAAAAGGTGGCAGAACAGATTCTCTCCACTGTGGGCGGGGCGGAAAACGTGGCTTCGGTTACGCATTGCATGACGCGCCTGCGCTTCAGCCTCAAGGATGAAAGCCTCTCGAATGATGAGAAGCTTGAGGACATCTCGTCTATCATCAGCGTCGTGCACGCCGGAGGGCAGGTGCAGCTGGTGATCGGGCCCACGGTCGACAAGGTCTACGACGAGGTTTGTAAGCAGGGCGGATTCGAGGTCACGGTATCGATTGACGAGGAACTCGATGGCCCTCAGCTTAGCTGGAAGGAGCGCTTGGCACCCAAGCACCTCTTCAATCAGCTGCTCGATGCCGTGAGCGGCGCTATCACCCCGATCCTTCCGATCTTTTGTGTCGCCGGTATCTTCAAGATGCTCGTCATTCTGTTTGGGCCCGAAGGCGCCGGTTTTATGTCCGAAACGAGCGACCTGTATCGGATCCTTTCCCTGGTGGGCGATGCGGCGTACTATTACTTCCCGGTATTTGCTGCCTACAGTTCGGCTAAGAAGTTCAAAACGAGCCCTGTGCTGGCACTGCTCATCGCCGTTGTGATGATTTACCCCGACATGCTCGCTATTGTTGAGGACGGAAAGCCTTTCAGCGTCTTCGGCATCCCCATGCAGCTCGTCAACTACACCCAGGCTGTTCTTCCGGTCATCTTGATCACCTGGGCCCAGTCCTATGTTGAGCGCTTCTTTAAGAAGATCTCGCCTGATATGTTGCGCGTTCTGATCGTACCCGTGGGTACGGTGCTCGTGATGTTGCCGGTCGCGCTGTGCCTCTGCGGCCCTGCCGTCCAATTTGTCATGGGCCTTGTGGCCGATTTCATCATTTGGCTCGCCTCTGTTGCCGGTCCCGCTGCGACCGCGGTTATCGGCGCATTCTGGAATCTGATCATCGCCACCGGCATGCACGTGCCGATCTATACCGCCATATTGCCCGCCGCGCTCCAGAACGGTTACGACGCCATCTTATACCCCGGCGCCGCGGTTGTAGCCTACACCACGCTTGCCATCGCGCTCGCCTATGGCCTGCGCGCTAAGGACAAGGAGAATCGAGCCACGGGCTGGAACTTGTTCATCACCTATGCCTTCGGTCGCGTGAGTGAGCCCATCATCTACGGCATCCTGTTTCGCGACAAGAAAGCTCTTGCCTGGAACATGATTGGTGGTGCTGTCGGTGGTCTGCTGGTAAGCCTTCTTCATGCCAACGTCTATATCTTCACTGGCGTTGGTTTCCCATGGATGAACGTGCTCATGTTTGCTCAGGATATCATCCCCGGCACCATCGGGTGTCTTGCTGGCGGTGCCGTGACGTTTGCGTTGGCGATGGTTTTTGGATTTGAAGGACAGGAGAAGATGCCGTTGAAGTCCAAGAGCGGCGATTCTGAGGCTGTTGAATCCGTCGAGGCATAAGAGGCTACTGCACAAATATGCTCCCCAGCCGTTGCGCGGTCCGACCCCTTGGCCGCGCAACGGTACTGTGCTGTTGCGCGGCACTTGCCGAGTCCGTTGCGTTCGACAGCGTGGGCCGGGAATTTGATAGAAAGGACGACACCATAATGTTTAGAGAAGATTTTTTATGGGGCGGGGCTCTGGCTGCAAACCAGTGCGAGGGAGGATGGAACGAAGGCGGTCGCGGTTTAGCCAATTCCGACATGCTGCCGTTTGGCGATCAACGCATGGACGTCATGCGGGGAGACCTTGATCCGCGTGCGTTGGCACCCGACAGCTTCTATCCCGCTCGCAAAGGCATTGATTTTTACCATAGGTACAAGCAGGATATTGAACTGTTTGCCCAGATGGGTTTTAAATGCCTGCGCTTATCGATCGCCTGGAGCCGCATTTTTCCCAAAGGAGACGAAGCCGAGCCCAATGAAGAAGGCCTTGCCTTTTACGAGGATGTTTTTAGGACGTGCCGCGCGCATGGCATTGAGCCTTTGGTGACGCTCAACCACTATGATGTCCCCATGCATCTCGTCGATGCGTATGGCGGATGGCGCGATCGCAGGTTGGTCGACCTGTTCGATCGATATTCGCGTACCGTGTTCGAGCGCTATCGGGGATTGGTCAATTATTGGCTGACCTTTAACGAGATCAACATCATGACGCAGACGTGCTTTATGGCGGCGGGGATCATCTTCGAGCAAGGGGAGAATCGCTATGCAACGGTTCACACGGCCGTGCACCATGTATTGGTTGCGAGTGCCCGTGCGGTCGGGGCGTGTCATGAACTGTGCCCCGGGGCGAAGATCGGTTGCATGCTCAACGCAGGTGTCTTCTATCCGGCTACATGTGATCCGGACGATGTGCTGGCTGCGCAGGCTGAGAATCGCAGCCATTACATGTTTACCGACGTCCAGGTGCGCGGTGCGTACCCGAGCTATGTTCTCAAGGAATACGCCCGCCATGGTTTTGAGGTGCCCTATCGGGATGATGACCGCGAAGTACTGGCTGCAAACCTGGTCGATTTCGTCTCGTTTTCGTATTACTCGACGCGCGTCGCAAAAGCGCATGCGGAAGGTCAGTTCGATTCGAACCTTCTTCGCTCGGCGCCTAATCCGTATCTAAAACAGGAGCCTTGGGGGAGGTTTATCGACCCCAAAGGGCTGCGCGTCACCATGAATGAAATCTGGGATCGCTATCAAAAGCCGCTGTTCATCGTCGAAAACGGTTTGGGTGCTCCTGATGTGCCGGAAGATTCGGGTGAAATAGAAGACGACTATCGAGTTGAATACCTGCGGGCCCACA
>URIJ01000081.1 GCA_900547835.1 uncultured Collinsella sp. | reverse complement strand
GGGCTATGTCACGACGGTTCAGCGATCGTTTTTGGGCCAGGTTCAGTCTTCCTCGCCTTGCCCCGACTGCCATGGCGAGGGCACGGTTATCGACCATCCCTGCGAGACCTGCGATGGTCAGGGCCGCACGCCTTCGCATGAAAAGATTGACATCGATATTCCCGCCGGCGTTTCGACCGGTCGACAGCTGCGTGTGAGCGGCTTTGGCGAGGCCGGTCTTCGCGGCGAGCCTTCGGGCGACTTGATTGTCAACGTGCGCGTTGCCGACCATGAGCGCTTTAAGCGCAACGGTGACGACCTGTACCTGGTGAGCGATATCTCGATTGCGCAGGCTGCGCTCGGCTGCGAGATCGATGTCGAGGGCATTATGCCCGACGAGGTCGTTAAGGTGTGCGTCCCCGCCGGCGCCCAGTACGGCGACACCGTGAGCGTCAATAATTACGGCATGCCGCGCATTGGCGGTGGCGGTTCGCGTGGCCGCTTGATCGTGCAACTGCGCGTGGTCGTCCCCACCAATCTTTCCAATAAGCAGCGCGAGCTGCTCCGTGCTTTTGCCGATGAGATGGGCGATGACGTCGCTTCCGGTAAGAAGTCGGTGACCGACCGTATCAAGAGTGCCCTCGACGATATCCTCGATTAAGGAGCCCGCGTGCTCGCACCCCATATTTCCGTCGTCAACCTCGGCTGCCGTGTCAACCGGGTTGAGTCCGACCGTATCACTGCCGATCTTATGCGCCTGGGTTTTGCTATGGTGGAGCCCCAGGATGCCGACCTGATCGTCATTAACACCTGTGCCGTTACGGGCGAGGCCGAGGCCAAGACCCGTAAGGCCGTCCGTCATGCGCTGGCCCATCCAAATGAGCCCTATGTAGTCGTGACCGGATGCGTGGTCAATTTGCATCCCGAGGAGCTGTTGGAGCTTTCGGATCGCGTGATTGCCGAGCCGTCTAAGATCGATGTCGCCGAACGTGTCTGCGATGTGCTGGGCGTTGAGTCCGATAGCGTTCCCGCCTGCAGCGATGGTGACGTGGTCGATGCGCTCGGTCGTTCGCGGCTGGGCGTGAAGATCCAGGATGGCTGCAACCACCGCTGTACCTATTGCATCGTGTGGAAGGCCCGCGGCCCCGAGCGTTCCGTGCCCGTTGAGTCCGTGCTCGAACAGGTGCGTGAAGCTCAGGAGGCCGGCGTGCCCGAGGTCGTGCTGACCGGCGTGAATCTGGGCGCCTATGACGGCAAGAGCGCGACCGATGAACATGTCGAGATCGATGAGCTGCTCCAGGCCATCATGGAGCGCACCGAGATCGCCCATGTGCGTATCTCCTCGGTGGAGCCCATGGATATTTCCGAGCGCTTGCTCAAGGTGATGGCTCGCTATCCGAAGCGTATCGCGCCGTTTTTGCACCTTCCCGTGCAGTCTGGCTGCACGGCGACGCTGCATCGTATGGGTCGTCCCTATAGTGCCGAGGCCTTTGAGGATACGGTGCGCATGATTCGCGCTAATCTGCCCCAGGCGTCTCTTTCGTGCGACGTCATCGTCGGTTTTCCTGGCGAGACGGACGAGGAGTTCGAGGAGTCGCTGGCGCTGTGCCGCCGCGTGGGGTTCTCGCGTATGCACGTGTTCCGCTACAGTAAGCGTCCCGGTACCCTTGCTGCCGACATGCCCGACCAGGTGCCGCCCGAGGTTATGGCCGAGCGCAGCCGCCGTATGCGAGACGCGGCGCAGGAGCTCGCTATCGCCGACGCTCGTCGTCGCGTGGGCACCGTTGAGCGCGCCGTGCTCGAGTATGGTGACAACCTGACGCTCGGTTCGTTCCATCATGCCCGTCTTGACGATACCCGTGGACTCACAGCCCCGTGCCTGCTCGATGTTGCTATCATCGGAGTCGATGATTCCGGCTTGGTCCATGCACGCAGGGAGGTCCATGGAAGCCTCGAAGATTAGACTTACCGTTCCCGAGGGAATCGACCCCTCGCGCGTTTTGGGCGCCGGCGACGGCGTCCTTCGTGCACTCGAGAACTTGGTGCGCGCCCATGTGGTCGCCCGTGGCGATAGCATCGCCGTGAGCGGTGACCCGGATGAGGTCGAACTCGTGGCGCGTTTTTTCGAACATGCCTTTCGTGAGGCTGCTGCCGGGCGCACGCTTTCTGCCGACGATGTCTCGCGCTGTCTGGCCGTTCTGCGCGACGGTGAGCACGAGGCTACGTCGCTTCGCGATGACGTGCTGCTTTCGTATCGCGGTCGTGCCATTCGCCCCAAAACGCTCGGCCAAAAGCGCTACGTGGATGCCATTCGCTCGCATACCATCACGTTTGGCCTGGGTCCTGCCGGCACCGGTAAGACTTATCTGGCCATGGCGCTCGCCGTTGCCGCGCTTAAGCGTCACGAGGTGGGCCGTCTGATCTTGACGCGTCCGGTTGTCGAGGCGGGGGAGAACCTGGGCTTTTTACCCGGTACCCTCGAGGAAAAGATCGATCCCTACATGCGTCCGCTCTACGACGCCCTTTTTGACATGATGGATCGCGAGCGCACCGATGAGCTTATGGAGCGCGGCGTGATCGAGATCGCCCCGCTTGCCTATATGCGCGGCCGCACGCTGAGCGATGCCTTCGTGGTGCTCGACGAGGCGCAAAATACCACGCCTGAGCAGATGAAGATGTTTCTGACGCGCTTGGGTTTTAACTCCAAGTTCGTGATTACCGGCGACCTGAGCCAGCGCGACCTGGTGGGTCGTCGTGGCGGTCTTGCCGACGTTGAGCAGATTTTGGGCCGTGTCGACGATGTCGCATTTTCGCACCTCGAGCGTGCCGACGTGGTGCGCCATGCCTTGGTGGGACGTATCGTCGAGGCATACGACACTTATGATGATGTGCGCGAGAAACGCGTACGTGACCGAAAGGAGTCCCGTTGAGTGTATTGATCAGCAACGATGCCGAACTCGATACGCTGCTTGACGCGCAGGAGGTGGAGCACATCTGCGAGGTTGTGCTTGCCGCCGAGGGCGTTGAACGTGAAGTCGAGATTTCCCTTTCGTATGTCGACGAGGACGAGATGCATGAGCTCAACCACGAGTGGCGCGGTATCGACCGCACCACCGATGTGCTCTCGTTTGAGTGCGACTCGGCCTTTGACGATGACATTCCCGTCGATGAGACGCTCGAGCTCGGCGATATTATCTTGGCCCCGCAGGTCATTGCCCGTCAGGCCCCCGGCTTTGGCAACAGCCCCGCCGATGAGTGCCGACTGATGCTCGTGCACGGAATGTTGCACCTGCTGGGTTACGACCATATCGAGGACGATGAGGCCGAGGTCATGGAGGCACGCGAGGATGCCATCCTGCGCGACCTGGCGCTTGAGCGCGGCGAGGACCCCAAGCTGGTCCATGTCGGCCCCATAACCAATCATGCCCACGACTAGGAGCCGTCTATGATTCCCGGATCGAACAAGGACCATCCGTCCTTTTTAAAGTCGTTCTCATACGCCATGGAGGGCTTCGTTACCGCCGTCAAGACCGAGCGCAATATCAAGGTCATGCTCGTGGCGGGCGTGTGCACCGTCATTGCCGGCTGCATCGTGGGGCTCGACATTGCCGAGTGGGCCACGATTATCATCTGCTGCGGCCTGGTGATTCACGGCGAGTTGTGCAATACCGCCATGGAGGCGATTGTCGACCTGGCGACCCAGGAGCTGCATCCGCTGGCCAAGCGCGCGAAGGATATTGCTGCTGCCTCTGTATACGTTCTTTCCATTACCGCCGCGATCGTGGGCTTGCTTGTCTTTGCCCACGCGCTCGACTTTATTTAGAAAGGGATTCCCATGTCCGACAATATGCAGTCTACCGATGAGATTTTGGACGACGAGTCCCCGGATGCTAAGGCGACCGAGGCCTATGAGGAAGTCGAGGAGTTCGACCCGTTTGAGGGCATGAGCGACGAGGAGCTCGACGCCCTGTGCGATGAGGACGACAGCCTCGCGGGCTTTGGCGACGTTGAGCCCGGTTTCCGCAGTGGCTTCGTGGCCTTGGTCGGCCGCCCCAACGCCGGTAAGTCAACGCTGCTCAACGCCTGCTATGGCAAAAAGGTCGCCATCACCTCGCCGGTGGCCCAGACGACCCGCCGCCGCATGCGCGCCGTCGTCAACCGCCCCGGCTACCAGCTGGTCTTTGTCGATACCCCGGGTATCCACAAGCCCAAGGACGGTCTAGGGTCCGAGCTGAACAAGAGCGCGCTGTTCGAGCTGAACGATGTCGATGTTGTCGCGTTTTTGATTGATGCCACCAAACCGATCGGCAGGGGAGACGCCTGGGTTGCCGAGCGTGTCAAGAATGCCCGTTCCAAGAAGGTCCTGGTGCTCACCAAGGCCGATGAGGCCGACCCCGCACAGGTCATGGAGCAGCTTAAGGCAGCCCACGAGCTCATGGAATATGACGACGAGATCGTGACGTCGTCGGTCAAGAACTTCAACGTCGATGCCTTTATCGAGACCGTTGCGCACTTTTTGCCCGAGGGTCCGCGTTGGTTCCCCGAGGACATGGGTACCGACGCTTCCGATGAGACGCTCGTTGCCGAGTTTGTGCGCGAGAAGGTCTTGCGCCGCACCCGTGATGAGATCCCTCACTCCGTTGGCGTAATCTGCGACGCGCTCGAGCAGACCAAGAAGGTGCTGCGCGTGCACGCCACTATTTACGTCGAGCGCGAGGGCCAAAAGGGCATCATCATCGGCAAGGGCGGCGAGATGATCAAGCATATCGGTATCGACGCCCGTCGCGATCTTGAGCGCATTTTTGGCACGCAGGTCTTTTTGGAGCTGGACGTGAAGGTCAAGGCCGGCTGGCGTGACGACGAGGCCCAGATTCGCCGCTTTGGCTATAACGCCGAGGACTAAGGACGCGCGGCGCGCATGGCAGGCTCCCGGACATATCGCACGAAAGTGGTCGTGCTCGATAAGACTAAGCTCAAAGAGACCGACCTGATCTTGACGATGCTTGACGAGCGGGGGCGGCAGGTTCGTGCCGTGGCAAAGGGCGCCCGCAAACCCGGCGGACGCCTGGCTGCGCGCTGCGAGCTGTTCTGTACGGTCGATATGCTGCTCGCACATGGACGGTCACTCGACGTGGTTTCCCAGGCCGAGCTTATGGAGGCGCCGCTCGGCGCTGCGCCCGATTACGAGACGACCTGCGCCGCAAGCGCGATCGCCGAGGTTGCGCGCGTGTGCTCGTTCGAGGACGCCGAGGACCCGTTTACCTTTGCCATCACGCAGCGGGCGCTCACGCTTGTCGGCTGTGGGCTCGACTCGGCACATATGGACCTGCTCGTGGCGGCCTTTGTCTTTAAACTTCTGTCGCACGTGGGCTATCGACCCGATTTTTCGGCCTGCGTGCTGTGCGGAGACCCCATGCTGTCGTACTTTTCGCCCCAGGCGGGCGGGCTCATGTGCGGTTCGTGCGCGTCGAGCGTTCCGGGTGCCGAGCTGGTTTCGACCGGTGAGGTCGAGTGGCTGCGCGCCCTCATGTCCATGACCTTCGATGCACTCATGGTCGAGCGAATCGACCCGCATACGGCGGCGTTCTTGCTCGGGCTTTCGCATGTGTGGGCTGCGACGCACACCGACCAGCGCCTCCGTGCGATGGAATTCATGTTGGGTCGGTGATGATGCGCAGGCGCGGGCTGCTTGTGGTAACATACCGACCTGTTGGTACCTCGACCTTGGTTGCTCGCTCCACCGGCGGCTTCCCAGTCCGAGGCGAATAGTGTCGCCCGCGGGCGACAAGAAACGAAAGGTGAAACAATGACTGTTTCCAAAGAGCGCAAGGCGGAGCTGACTGCCCAGTTCGGTAACACCCCGGTCGACACCGGCAACCCCAAGGTTCAGGTCGCCATCCTGTCCGAGCGCATCAAGGAGCTGACCGAGCACATGAAGTCCCACCAGAAGGACTTCCACACCCGTCGTGGCCTGCTCATGCTCGTCGGTCGTCGTCGTCGTCTTCTTTCCTACATCAAGAAGAACGACATCGTCGAGTACCGTGAGCTCATCAAGGCTCTGGGCATCCGCGACAACATCCAGTAGGATTTGTACATGCTAAGAGCGTCCTGCGCAGCGGGGCGCTCTTTTTGTGTAAGGGCGCGAACAATCACGCTCTGAAGCGTGGCGGGGGCAGGGGGCCCGCGTCACATGAGAAGCCCGCAGGCAAGGGGCCTGTGGGGTAAAGGAGAACAATGACACTCGTATCCAAGACCTTTGAGCTGTACGGCAAGACCTACACCTTCGAGTCGGGCGAGCTTGCCAAGCAGGCCACCGGCGCCTGCCTGGTCAAGCAGGGCGACACCACGATGCTCGACACCGTGGTCGTCTCCAAGGAGCGCAAGAACTACGACTTCTTCCCGCTGACCGTCGACTTCAACGAGAAGATGTACGCAGCCGGCCGCATCCCGGGTGGTTACCTCAAGCGTGAGGGCCGTCCCAGCGAGAAGGCCACGCTCACCGCGCGCATGATTGACCGTCCGATTCGCCCGAGCTTCCCGGACGGCTTCCGCAACGAGGTGCACATTGTCGCCACCTCGCTCGTCGCCGACCAGGTCAACCCCTTCGACGTCATCAACGTCATGGGTGCCTCCCTGGCCATGACGCTCGGCGGCGTGCCCTTCGAGGGCCCGCTTGCCTGCGTGCGCATCGGCCGCAACGTGGAGACCGGCGAGTTTATCGTCAACCCCACCTATGAGGAGCGCGAGAACTCCGATCTGGACCTGGAGCTGGGTGGCTCCGCCGACTTCATCTCGATGGTCGAGGCCGGCGCCGAGGAGATCTCCGAGGACGACATGCTCGCCGCTATGAAGTTTGGCCAGGAGGCCCTCGCTGCCTTCTGCCAGGCTCAGGACGAGTTCGTCGCCGAGTGGGAGCAGGTCAACGGCGCTATCGTCAAGAAGGAGTACCCGCTTGACCAGCCCGTCGAGGAGGTCCAGGAGCGCATCTTCGCCCACTACGACGAGATGGCAGCCGCCCTTCGCGACGCCGACAAGCTCTCCCGTATCGGCAAGGTCGAGGCTCTGAAGGAGTCCATCCGTGCCGAGTTCACCGAGGAGGAGCAGGCCGCTTGGGAGCGCGAGATTCCCGTGGCGCTCAAGAAGCTCGAGAAGAAGGCCATGCGCACCATGGTCGTCGAGACCGGCGAGCGCGTCGACGGCCGTGCCGCCGACGAGATCCGTCCCATCATGGTGAAGGACAACTACCTGCCGCTCGTTCACGGCTCCGGCCTGTTCCAGCGTGGTCAGACCCAGGTGCTCTCCGTCCTGTCGCTCGGTATGCTCAACGAGGGCCAGCGTCTGGATACCATCGAGCCCACCGAGGGCAAGCGCTACATGCACCACTACAACTTCCCGCCGTTCTGCACCGGCGAGACCGGCCGCATGGGCAGCCCCAAGCGCCGCGAGATCGGCCACGGCAACCTGGCTGAGCGCGCTTTGCTTCCGGTGCTCCCCGACGAGAACGAGTTCCCCTACGCCATCCGCGTCGTCTCCGAGGTCATGGAGTCCAACGGCTCCTCTTCGATGGCTTCGACCTGCGGCTCCACGCTCGCCCTTATGGACGGCGGCGTGCCCATTAAGCGCCCGGTCTCCGGTATCGCCATGGGCCTGATCCAGGAGGAGGGCAAGACCGTGGTCCTGTCCGACATCCAGGGTCTCGAGGACTTCCTGGGCGACATGGACTTTAAGGTCACCGGCACCACCGAGGGCATCACCGCCCTGCAGATGGACAACAAGGCCACCGGCCTCACCTTCGACATCCTGGCCCGCGCCCTGCAGCAGGCCAAGGAGGGTCGCGCCTTCATCCTGCAGAAGATGCTCGATGTGATCCCCGAGCCGCGCCACACCACGCGCAGCACCGCTCCGCGTATCGTCTCCATCCAGGTTCCGACTGACAAGATTCGCGACGTCATCGGTTCCGGCGGTAAGGTCATCCGCGGCATCCAGGACGAGACCGGCGCTTCGGTCGACATCCAGGAGGACGGCACCGTCTTTGTCGGCGGCACCGGCGAGTCCGTCGACCAGGCCGTCGAGCGTATCAAGCTCATCATCAAGGTTCCCGAGCCGGGCGAGGAGTACACCGGTCGTGTGGTCTCCATCCAGCCCTTCGGCGCCTTCGTCAACCTGCTGCCCGGCAAGGACGGCCTGCTGCACATCTCCCGCGTCGCCAAGGGCCGCGTGGAGAAGGTCGAGGATGTCCTTAACGTGGGCGACGAGGTCAAGGTCGTCGTCATTGAGGTCGACGATCGCGGCAAGATCTCGCTCGATCGTCTCGACAAGCCCGAGGCCCCGGCTCGCGCCGAGGGTGCCTCCGAGGGCGACGGCGAGCACTTCCAGCGTCGTGAGCGTCCGCGTCGCGAGCGCTCCGAGCGCAGCGACCGTCCGCGCCGTCCCGGCGACAACGGAGGCCGCAAGCCCCGCCGTCACCACGACGCCGAGTAACAGCCGTACATAAGCAGCTCAACAAGGGCGACTCCTAAGGGGGTCGCCCTTTTGCTATTCTCGGCGGGGCCGCAGGTAAAGTTTCCTGCTCTACAGTCCTGCTCGCACGGAAAGCACATTAAGTG
>URIJ01000080.1 GCA_900547835.1 uncultured Collinsella sp. | reverse complement strand
ATTGTCGGGTCATCCAGCGTGATGCCTTCGAGTGTTGCTTTTTCGAGGTCGATTCGTTGACGCTCTTCGGAATCCTGGCGAAGCTGCTTCTGAATTCGCTTTTTCTCTTCTATAAACCTTCTGAGCACAAACTGTCTCAGGTCCTCTTGCATGATTTGAAAGTCTTTTGGCAGACGCGAGGGGCGTATGCCCTCTTTCCGTTGGATCGCCTCCATGACCCTAACGAAAGCGCTGGCATGCATAAAGGAATAACGACTGACGGTGATGATTCCGTATCCCATGGACGCAAGCGCATTCTTGCGCTCCTCATCGATGGCGCGGTCTTCTTCCGCGTCATGATAAAACCCGTTGTATTCAATGTCTGTGCGAGATTTCTTTAGATATGCATCCATAAAGAACTTTTTGCGTCTCGTGAGATTCTTTGCGGCAGCGGTGACCTGCACCTCGTAATCGGTCTCAATTCCCTTAATACCAAGTCCTCCTTCGCTTTTAGGCAGCGTTAGCATCATGACAAAGGCCGTTTCCATAGGAGACCGGCATCCGTCGCGCACACATTGGATCGCCTTTCGGGCAAGAGCCAGACCGTCGCATCTGGTAATGGAATTAAAGAACTGTTTTAGCCTCTCGGTCGAGGTGAGCGCGAAACGCTCGGTATAGGAGGTGGAAGAGTCGGTTCCAAGGGAATAAGCGCCGCACAGTTCAAAGTAGTACTCCACTAGTTCGCGAAAAGAAAGATAGGTGGCGGCCTGAAGTGCGCAAAGCTCAACGCCAACAATGAAGATGCCATCTTTGAGCTCTATAAAGCGTGAGTTCGAGAATCGTTTTGAAGAAACGTGGCATTGACAGTTCATTGCATAGCGCGCATTCCTGCGATCAAACACCATTACTTCGAGGCAATCATTTGCGTCAAGGGAAACATCGTGTTTGGTGAGCCATTCTGCGGCTGCGTCAAGGAGCGTTCCGGTGGGACATGATCCGTAAATCGCGGCAGGGTTACAGGACTCGATGCCTTTCGCAGACACCGAATGCGCGGCCTGGTAGACCGCTTTTGCAGTGGTATGTGACAATACGATACTCATGGTATATATCGTGTCAGCTAATGCCGTGCTGATGGCGCTGAGTGGGAAAGTCGTTTTAGGGGCCTAACCAAATGCTGTCCAAAAACTTGACGCAATTATGAGTTGGTATGCCCTAAATAAAAGTTTTCGCAGCTTAGCTATAGCATATAAAAACTCAATTGCTGCACATTTGATATCGATGCATCACCATCCGACAACGAATTACGTGTCGGGAATTGGCCGAAATCGTTCAAAATGAGGGTTCAGAATTTGTGATGGCAGATCTATCTGTGGAACGTAGGGCGGCCCCGCTGCGGTGTTTCCCGCTGCGAGGCCGCTCGTGAGCAAGTAGTGTTTGTCGCAGGCGTTGCTATTTCGCGAATAGGTTCTTGAGGTTGAACTCGGCCTGTACCGTGCGGAGCATGAGGTCGGTGTCGTCCAGACCCAGATGCTGCTCGTTGGCGTCGGGCGCGAGGGTGCCGCGACGGCGTGCCCAGTTCTCGAGCGCGGCGGGGGCGGACTCGCGGGGGAGCGAGCGCACGTCGGCGTCCAGGCTGCGGCAGATCTGGCGCGAGTCGATGACGATGATCTTGCCGGCGCGGCGTGCCTCGGCGTAGCCGTCCAGGTGGATCTTGAACCAGCTGTCCTCAAAGGCGGCGTTGTGTGCCATGTACGGGTACTTCTTCATAAGCTTGAGCAGCTGCTTTTGCAGCTCTTTGTTCTCGCGGAACGGCTTTTTGCCGTCGATGTCGTCCCAGGTGATGTGGTGGATATTCGACAACGGCACATCCTCGCCGCGGTAGATGTCGGGCAGGCCGCAGTAGTGTGCCTCGGCGTCATGCGGGACGGCGTCGCTGGTGAGCTCCATGATCTCCCAGCCCACGTTGATGATATAGCCGCGCTCGGGTGCACGGCCGGTGGTCTCGATGTCGATACCGAGCACGGTGCCCTGGATGGGCTTGCGGGCGTAGGCCACGCCGAGCGCGTCGCGGTCGCCGCGGATCTCGCGCATGACGGACGCGGCAGTGCGCTTTTGCATCTTGCCGATGGCGGCGCAGGTGTCGGCATCGGACAGGCCGCGCGAAAGCGTCGCGGGCGTCACGTTGCGCAGGCGTGCCTCGCCAATCTGGTCGCACAGGTCGCGGTTGCGGTCGGCCAGGTCGCGCACGGTGGCAAAGTCGAAGCCGGGGTCGCCCTCGGCGGTAAAGTACTCGGTCTCAAGCACCTTAAGGGCCTCTTCGCCCTTCTGGCGCTCGGACTCCATGGCGCCGTGATCGCCGTAGATAAACATGGGGATAAACGGCTGGCGCTCGTATTCGAGTGCTTGTGAAACGTTCATAGACTGCTCCTTGGACGGGCCGCGTCGCGCGGCTCGGTGGCATTGAGTTATGGCGAGATGATAGTTTACCATAGGCAACTATTGGCACCGCGCCCGGGACAACTACAATACCCTAGTTGACCGCTAGGACTTTTACAATGCTGCCGAAAGACACGAAAGGTTCCATCCGTCATGGATTTACTGATTGATATTCTGCTCGACGCCGGCAAGGACACGCTGTCGCTGGTGCCGTTTTTGTTGGTGACGTATCTTGCTCTCGAGACACTTGAGCACGTTGCGGGCGACCGCGTCAACGGCGCTATCAAGCGCGCCGGCGCTGCGGGTCCCGTGGTTGGCTCGCTGCTGGGCATGGTGCCGCAGTGCGGATTTTCGGCCATGGCAGCAACGCTGTACGCCGGCCGTGTCGTGACCTTGGGCACGTTGGTGGCGGTGTTCCTTTCGACCTCCGATGAGATGCTGCCGCTGTTGCTTGCCGAGCAGGTTCCCGTGCAGACTATGGCGATGCTTTTGGCTTCGAAAGCGCTGATCGCACTGGTCACGGGTTTTATCGTGGACGCTGCCATTCGCGGCCTGCGCCGTAACGCCCGCGCGCACGCGGCGATTCGCCGTACCGTGCTGGGAACCGCGGCCAACCCGGCCCACGTGAACTGCGCGCACGACGACCACAGCGGCGGTGACATCATCGACGAGGTGGCCGAGGCGGGCGTGAGCGCCGACCACATCCACGAGTTGTGCGAGCGCGACCATTGCGGTTGCGATGAAGACGAGGACGAGCACGAACACGGACATGGCCACGATCACGGTCATGAGGGCGAACATGAACACCATGATGGTCACGGTCACTCCCACTCCCACGAAGGGACGCCTGTCCTGTCGATCATCCGCAGCGCGATCTCGCACACCGTGCAGGTCTCGGTATTCATTTTTCTGGTGACGCTGGTCCTGGTCGCCGTGCTCGAGACCTTCGGCGAGTCCGCGATCGAGCAGTTTCTGCGTGGCAACGAGACGCTCGCCGTCCTGGGTTCGGCGCTTGTCGGCCTGATCCCCAACTGCTCGGCCAGCGTCGTCATCACGCAACTGTACCTGGAAGGCGCGCTGCAGCTGGCCCCGATGCTCGCCGGCACGCTCATTTCTGCCGGCGTGGGCTACCTGGTGCTGTTCCGCACCAACCGCAGCGCCCGCGAAAACGTCGTGTTCCTGGTCATGATGTACGTCATCGGCGCCGGCTGGGGCCTTATCCTATCCGCCTTCGGCCTCTAAGTAGGCTTAAAAAATGGGCTTCAAATAGCCATGCTCAGCGCCTGCGCAATGCGGCGACGCATGGCATTTTGAAGCCCGTTTTTTGTTGAGCCATGGATTCCGAGCGCTCACACCGCTCAAAACAAAAAGGTAGATTTTAGGCATGTCTCAAAAATCTACCTTGGTTAGTGCAGCAACTCGGTGAGGTTGCGTTTAAAGCGGGCGCGGTCTTCGCTGGTAAATGCTGCCGGACCGCGAGTGCGTCCGCCGGCGCGGCGTACCTTCTTTTCCTCGTGGCGAATAAACAGCTGCATGTCGATAGTCGCCTTGTCGTACACGCGCCCGCGCACACCGATGGCGGCGGCATCGCGCCCGAGCACCATGCTCGCCAAGCCAATGTCCTGCGTCACGACTACGTCGCCCGCCTGCAGGCGTTCGACAATGGCAAAGTCGGCGCTGTCGGCGCCAACGCTCACATCGAGCGTCGTGACCCAAAATCCGCGTCGCGCGTGCTCAGCATCGCGCGGGTCGTCGCGGCGAATGTGCCGTTCTAGGTTTTGCGTGCTGTTGCCGGCGATAACAACGGCGACGCCCGCCCGCCGCGCGCAGTCAATCGACTCGCGCGTGACCGGGCAGGCGTCGGCATCAATAAAGAGCGTTCGTGGCATCTAGTGCACCAGTTTGCCAAATTGAATAGCACGAACAATCAGCGTTACGCCAAACACCAGCAGTGCGGCGCCGCTAAAGATGACGAGCATCTTGGCCGACCACAGCGGATAGATAAACACGAACATGCCGGCGATGATGGAGAGCGCGCCGCTCAGGATGGCGAGGGCACGGTTGGACGAAAGCTCGGACTCCAGAATGGACATGACACCTTCGACAATCCAGCCAAAGCCGGCCACGATAACCACCATCGTGGTGAGCGTCGCGGTCGAGAAGGCCTGGTTGCGCAGGATTATGACGCCGCCCAAGATAATGAGTAGGTTGGAGATGATGCTCGTCACGCGCCAGCCGGTGGGCAGCAGTGGCTCGAAAACAGCGGTAAACAGCCTGATCGCGGCCGTGATCACAAAGTAGAAGCCCAAGACGGTCGTTAGGAAGACGAGGGACTTGGCGGGCGCAAACAGCAGTGCGATGCCGGCGACGAGCGCCAAGACGCCCGTGATGGCGTAAATCCAGCGCACGGCCTTGACGGCTTTGCCCGCCATGCTTTTCTCGTCAAATCCAAACTGGCTCGATTTTTGGTCATCGTTCTTAAAGATGCCCATAATGTCTCCTTTCCGTGCGGCGTAAGCCTTGATCGTTACAACCAGTATCGCCTAAAGGCGCTGGCGTATGGGTCGGAGAGGGCGAAACGTAACCCAAAGGCCCCGAATTGTTTCCGTTGTTCCCCACGTCGCGGTTTTCTATTCAACAGGTGTAGAACATTGCAGCCCTGTTCGTTATTGCCTACGTTTTAGGTTAGATTTTCCTAAGGACAATTGGCTTGTATTGGGGGTCCCTATGAACGAAGCAGTTCCCGAGGCACCGTCGAGTGTCGAATCGATGGCAAAGCAAGGTTGCGAAAAGCTCGGTCTGGAAGCGTTTGATGCGCTGGTCCGTCGTGCCCGTACGTGCCGTCGCTTTGACGAGTCTATGCGCGTGCCGCGCGAGTTTTTGCTCGAGCTGGCGGAACTGGCGCACCTGGCTCCCTGCGGCGCCAATGCTCAGCGTCTGCGCTTTCACGTGGTGAGCGGTGCAGAGGACTGCGCGCGTGTATTTGACGAGCTTGCATGGGCCGGTGCGCTCAAGGATTGGCCGGGTCCCGATGAGGGCGAGCGCCCGACCGGCTACATCGCGATTCTTGCTGAGCGCGCCGTTCCGGGCAAGCCCGCCGCTCCCATTACCGATGTCGACACGGGCATTACCGCGCAGACGATGATGCTCGCCGCCCGCAGCGCCACGCCCGAGGTGGCAGCCTGCATGTTCAAGGCCTTTACGCCCCACGCGATCGATGCCATGGGGCTCGATAACGACAAGTATGAGCTCAAGCTGATCATGGCGTTTGGCATTCCGGCCGAGACACAGGTGATCGATGCGATCGATTCCAACCCCGACGGCTCCATCAATTATTGGCGCGACGAGGCGCGGGTGCACCACGTACCCAAGCGTCCGCTTGCCGACGTGCTGCTGTAGTTGTGCGTCGTTGCGGTGCAATCCGGCGGCAAAATGACCACAAAGGCTCCTGTCCCCTTTGTGGTGGTACGAGGGGAGGGTGTGTGGCAGATCTGTATTTGGTGCGGCATGGGCAGACTGAGCTCAATGTGCAGAGCATTTTGCAGGGCTGGCACGATTCGTCGCTTACGGCGCGCGGGCGCGAGCAGGCGCTGACGGCGCGTACGGCGTTTGCGGCGCGTGGCGTGGCCTTTGATCATGTGTATTCCTCGCCGTTGGGCCGGGCGCGGCATACGGCCGAGCTTATCGTTGGCGAGGGCCGTTCCATTGAGCTGGTCGATGACCTGCGTGAGTGGCATTTTGGCTCGCTGGAGGGCACATCAAATCGCGAGATGCCGCCGCAGCCCTGGGGTGATTATCCGGTTGCCTTTGGTGGCGAGTCGGAAAGTGAGCTTCAGTCGCGCATGGTCGCGGCGCTGTCCCGCATCATGGCCAGGCCGCAGCACGACTGCGTGCTGGCGGTTTCCCACGGCTCAGCCTGCCAGGAGTTTCTTGAGTATGTGACTGGCGGGGGAGAGCTACCCGACAACGGTGCCGTGCTTCATTTTGGCTATTGCGACGGGGCGTTTTCGCTCCTTGATTGGTAACGAACGAAAGGACCCCTATGAATAAAGATCTGTATCTGGTCCGTCATGGACAGACGATATTCAACCTCAAGCGTATCATTCAGGGGTGGAGTGACTCGCCGCTTACGCAGTTGGGCTGCGACCAGGCGGCGCGCGCCGGCATGTTTTTACGTGCGCGCGGCATTGAGCCCGATCATGCCTACACCTCCACGCTTCATCGCACCGAGCAGACTATCGCCAACTTGTGGCCGGGCTTGGCGTACGAGCGCCTGGACGGCCTGCGTGAGTGGTTCTTTGGTGACTTTGAGGCCGAGCGCGTGATGCTCATGCCCGAGCGCCCGTGGCGCGACTTCTATCGCCAGTTTGGCGGCGAGGGCCAGATGCAAGTGCGCGAGCGCATGGTGGCGACGCTGACCGAGCTTATGCAGCGTCCGGACCATACGTGCGTGCTCGCGGTAAGCCATGGCTCGGCCATCAAGGAGTTCATGGACCACGTGAAGGGTGCGGCGGCTGACGAGCGCGATCGCGTGCCGGGCAACTGCTCGGTGCTGCATTTCGTGTTTAACGACGAGGCCGGCACGTTTGAGCTGATTGAGATTTTTACGCAGGAGGATTACGCGCGCGAGCTGGGGCTTGAACCGCTTGTGGCTACTGCAGGTCCGCAGCGCGGATAACGCGAGCGCGGCGGCACGGGTCGCCGGCATAACTTCTCGACGCAAAAGGGGCGGAGATGCATGTACCTGCTGCATCTCCGCCCCCTGTTTGTTGAGCTGCCGATTTTTGTGCTGGGCGGTCTGGTCTTGCTAGAACCGCGCGACCTGGTGCGTGAGCAGACCTGTCGGAACCTGCGGCGCGCCGCCGCTGACCTGCGCAGCGGGGAAGAGCACGGCAACGGTAAAGTTGAACGGCTCCTTGCCGGTGTACGTTCCGGCGGAACGGGCCTCATCGGCCAGCAGCTGCGACGCCCCGGTCAGCGCGGCAGCGTAGGCGGGGTCGTCGGCCAGTGCCGGCTCCGGTGCTTGGTCGAGCATAGCGCGGATGGCCCCGACGGCGTCCTCGCGCTTGACCTCCCACGCGCGGTGCGTAATGCCCGCGGGGTCGGTGACGGCGTAGAGCGACGCGCCCTCTTTGGCGGCGCCCAGGATGATATCCATGACGGGCGAGGCCTCGTAGGCGAGCGACACGGGGCGCGGCTGCACCTTGAGCTCGGCGATCGCGCGCGCGGCGGCGGCCACGTCAGCGCTGGCATCGCCCTTGCCACCCGCAAGTACACTCGTCGGGCAGATCGCCACGACACCCGTCACACGTCCCGGCTCGCCCGAGCATTCGTACACGTAATACGCCGCACCCGGGTCCTTGAGCATCAGGCCATCGGCAATGGCTCCGCGCAGAGCATCGTTGCCGCTCAGGATGCTGCCCATTGCGGGCAACGCCTCGAGCACGCGGTCCTGAGCCGGGCGGATGCAGGGAAACGGAAGTGCTTTCATGGGCGGTCCTAACGCACGAGTCGGTTTGTTCGCGGCTTATTATGCCCCAACTTGGCCGCTTGCGTCCCAGAGCGTGTTATCGGCAAGCGCGATGAGCACGTTTTGGCAGCGAACGATATCGGCATGGGGCACATACTCGTTGGGCTTGTGCGCGAGCGCCAACGAGCCGGGGCCGTAGCTCATACAATTGCGGTTGCCTGTCTTGCCGGCAATGACGGCAGTGTCGGTGTAGCCGGTAAAGAAGCCGACGGTCGTGTCCGCGTCCGTCACGTCATCGGCGGCACGCTTGAGCGCTGCTAGAAGGGGAGAGTTCGGGTTGCGCTCGATGGCGGGGCGGTCGCCCGTCACGGTGTAGCTGCCATGGCAACCGGGAACGGTGGCTTCGGCGACGGCGATGACATGCTCGACCATATTGATTGCGGCGGCCGTATCGGTCGGCGGGGTCAGGCGCATGTCGACCCAGACTTTGGCGCGGTCGGGCACGACATAGGGGCGATATCCGCCCTCGATTTGGCCAAACGTGATGGTCGAAGGCCCCAGCTCATCGTGCGCGGGCAGCGCCACAAACGCGCGACGGAGCGAACACACGACCTCGGCCATGGCGGCGACGGCATCCGCGCCCTTCCACGGCTGGCTCGCATGCGCCGTTACGCCAGCCATTTCAATCTCGAACCACGTACGCCCCTTGTGCGCCACCTGGATCTGCCCGTCGGTGGGCTCGGTGTCCAGCACCCATTCACGCGAGCCGACCCAGCC
>URIJ01000079.1 GCA_900547835.1 uncultured Collinsella sp. | reverse complement strand
CGGCGCCCAAACGTCCCATGTTAACATTAACAAACACCTCACATGCCTCTTCCGAAAGCTTGGCCACGGCCTCGTTGGGCACCACCAGATGACGCTTGCCGTGCATGACAGGAGCGTCAAGGAAGGGAAGATCTGGCTTGCCGAGCATCTGGCACTCGTTGAGCTCACGACGCGTGTAGATGAAGCCGTGATCCGCCGTCATAACAACACGCGCGCCCGGGGCGTCGGTGCACACGCGGCGCGCCAACGCAGCAAGTTCCTCCACGGTGTCCGCACAGGCACCGAAGACGTCATCCTGCGTAGCGGCCTTCTCGCCCGTGGCATCGATCTTGTTGTGGTAGAGGTAAACAAGTCTTGAGTCCTTGAGCAGCGCCTTACGCTCGGTTCCCGCCATGTTGAGGTATGCGCTCGAGCGCAAAGCGCGCTTCCTCGACGCGGCTCCCCTGCGCACGCGAGGTCTCTTCGACACGTCGAACCTCCTTAGCGGCAGCGCGCGAAGCCTTAAAGCAGGCGCGGTAGTGCTCGAGCGCCTCGAGTGCAGGGCGCCCTGCCCAGGCATCGACCATCGCAACATGATGCGCCGGATCGAGCAAGCGCTGGTGCTCGTGTTGGCCGCACAGATCCATCATCAAGCCAACGCGCTCCGAAAGCTCGCGCACACTGGCGATGCGGCCGTCAATCTTCACGCGGCTGCGGCCCTCGGCAGAAAGACTGCGCTGCACGGTGAAGCCCTCCGTGTCGTGCGGGCCGTCAAACAGGCGCGCCTCGACGCTCGCCAGCGCCTCGCCCTCGCGCACCGTCGACGAATCCGCGCGCTCGCCCAAAATAAGTTTGAGGGCCGAGAGCAGCGCGGTCTTGCCAGCACCGGTCTCGCCGGTCAGGACAGTCAGGCCGGCACTCGGCACCAACGTCGCCTCGCGAATGAGTGCAATGTTAGAAACCTGCAGCTCATCGATCATGACGCACTCCGTAGAACACACGGCTCACCGAGTTATAGAAGCTCTCGGGGCCGTAATCCAGCAGCAGCACATCGCCGGGACCGCGACGCACCGCCACGCTCTCAACGGTGCCATCACAGGTAATAAACTGCCCATCGATAGCGATCGCCGGAACGCTCGGACGGTCATCAGACATAAAGATTTCGACGACATCACTCGGCGAAGTCAAGAAGGCACGGGCCTGAATGGTGTGCGGCGCAATGGGCACGCATACCATGCCCGTATAGTCAGGGCTCACGATGGGGCCACCGGCGCTGAGCGCGTAACCCGTAGAACCAGTCGCCGTCGAAACGACGACACCGTCACCGCGTAGGCGGTCGATATGGTGACCGGACACCGTGATGTCAAACTCGACCATATCGGACAGGGGGCCGCGCGTAAGCGCCATGTCGTTGAGGGCGAAGGTGCGCACGACATCCTTCGTACCGTCTTCGCGCACGGACACGATATCCGCGGCGATGGTGGCGCGGCGGCTCACGTGGAGCTCACCGGACAGAGCATCGCTCACGACCTGCAGAATGTCGCGCTCCTCGGGGCTCGCAGCAGTTAAAAAGCCCAGGTGACCATAGGAAAGACCGAGGATAGGAATCTCGCGATGGTTGAGGATGCGGGCAGCGCGCAGCAACGTACCGTCGCCGCCGAGCGTAATGACCAGATCGGAGCCGTCAATATCAGGCGTGCTTTGAATCTTCGATCGCTGGTCGGCAGCCCATGCGACTTCATAGCCCTGGCGCGTCAGCCAAAGCTCGAGCATCAGGCCGCTCTCGACCGCCTCTTGCTTGTAGTAATTGGGAACCAGAAAGACCTTCATAGCGTTGCAGCTTTCTCGCTCAAAACCGATACCTGGGATTGCAGCTCATCGTCGGCGCGCTCGCCGGGGGCAAACCTCGTGCCGTACAGGAAAAACTCAACGTTTCCCTTGGCACCATGAATGGGCGACACGCAGACATCGACCGGGAACAGGCCCTTGGCAGCAAAGAGTTCAACCGCCGCCACGAGTGTATCGTGGCGCACGGCGGGATCGGTCACAATGCCGCCCTCACCCACCAGCGCCGCCGGAGCCTCAAACTGCGGCTTTACGAGCGTGCAAAACGAACCCGAAGGCTTCAGGCACGCCAGCACGGCGTCGATGATATTCGCGATACTCGTAAACGATACATCGCACACGGCCAGATCGATAGCACCGCCGTAGCCGAGCTCGGGCAACTGCGTCACATTCGTGCGCTCGTGGAGCGTCACACGATCGTCTTGGCGCAGCGACCAATCGAACTGGGCGCGACCCACGTCCACCGAGACAACGGTCGCAGCTCCGCGCTTGAGCAGGCAATCGGTAAAGCCGCCGGTAGAGCAGCCCACATCCAGACAGGCAAGGCCCGTCGGATTGATGCCAAACGCATCAAGTGCGCCTTCGAGCTTAAGACCGCCGCGGCCAACATAGGGAATGCGCCCCTTCACGTGCAGCGGCAGGCCCGGGGTCACCTTAAGGCCCGGCGAAGTCAAGCGCTCGCCGCCACTCGAGACCAAGCCGGCCATAAGAGTGCGAAGGGCATCCGCGCGATCGGCGCAGATGCCCTGTGAAATCAGTTCGTCATCAAGACGCACGCGTTTCATGAATGCCATCAACCATTCGTATCCGGAGATGCGGCCTAGCTATCCTGGGATTCGTTTGCCGCATCCTCATCATATTCCTGCTCGAGCTTGTCGGTCTCACGCGGCGTCAGCTCAAACTTGTCGACCATATCGACCGCGCGGGAGCCCAGCTCAATCGCCTCGTCAAACAAATCGAGCGAACGCTCCAAGGAGGTATCCTTGGCACGAACGGTAGCGATGATCTGGTCCAAGCGGTCCGAGATCTCGTCGAAGTTGCGGACGGAACCCTCTGGCATGGCTACTCCTCGACGGAGTCGACATCAGTCTCGGCGGCGTCCGCGCCCTCGGCCAGCACACCAGCCTCAGCCTGGGCAACCGCAACTTTAGCGGCAGCCTCGGCAGTCTGGACCTCCTCGCGAGCGCGATCCTCGGCGAGCAGCTCTTGGTACAAGTCCTCGCCCGGCAGCTCCTCGCTGCGAGCGATCTTGCCCAGCACGCCGTTGACGAACGACGCGGACTGGTCGGTGCCATAGGCCTTGGCGAGCTCGACGGCCTCGTTGATTACGATGGCGTCCGAGACCTCCTCGTCGGTGAGGAAGCGCATCTCATAGACGGCGATACGCAGCAAGTTGCGGTCGGCGCCGGGCATGCGCATAAGATCCCAGTTCTTGGCAACGGAGCGCAGAGCGCAGTCGATGCGATCGATATGCTCGTAGGCACCGCGGCACAGCTCCAGCGCATAGGGGTCGAGGGGGCCCTTCGAGATCAGGAAATCGCCCTCGAGGACGCGCTCGAGCGGGCTGTCCGTGGCCTCGGCCTGGAACAGCAGCTGCAGCGCCTGACTGCGGGCAAGCGTGCGCCCGCGATAAACCTTAAGGCTCAAAGGTTACTCCTTGGGGAAAACGAGGCCGTCAATGCAAACGTCAACGCGCTCGACCTCGACGCCCACCTGAGCATCGATGGCAGCGACCACGGCGGCGCGAACGGCCTCGGCGAGTTTCTTGAACGGATAGCCAAAGAACACCACGACGCGCACGGTGAGCGCGAGCTTGTCGCCGACGACCTCGGCCTCGACCGCCGGCTCGGAAGCCGGGGCCTTGGACGAGAGCATCATGGAGACAAGGTTGGTGGCAAGGTCCTTGACGCCAACGGAGGCGATGCCCTCGACATCCGACACGGCGCGCGAGACGATGGCGGTCAAAACATCGGGCGAAATGCCGATGCCGTCAATCTTGATTTCCTGGGGCATGAGTCCTCCTAGAAGAGTTGGTTGCTAGACGCGGGAGACGAACTTGCCGTCGCGGGTGTCAACCTTGATGACCTCGCCCTCGTTGAGGTACATGGGGACCTGGATGACAGCGCCGGTGTCGATCGTGGCCGGCTTGGTGGAACCCTGGACGGTGTCGCCCTTAAAGCCCGGGTCGGTCTGGACGATGGTGGTCTCGATGAACATCGGCGGGGTCACGCCCATGAGCTCATCGTCGGCAAAGAGCAGCTGGCAGATGTCGTTCTCGCGCAGCCACTTGGAGTTCTCGCCCACCATGTCCTCGGGAACGGGAACCTGCTCATAGGACTCGTTGTCCATGAAGATGTAGTCGGTGCCATCGTTGTAGAGGTACTGGAACTCACGGGTGGTGAGCATGACGCTCTCGAACTTGGTGCCGGCGTTGCAGGTGTTCTCGACGACGCGGCCGCTCTTGATGTCGCGGGTCTTGTAGCGCACAAACGCGCCGCCCTTGCCCGGCTTGACATGCTGGAACTCGACGATGGTGTAGACCTTGTCCTTGATGCGGAGACCGAGGCCGTTCTTGAAGTCGGCGGTAGAAATGGTAGGCATAGCGACCTTTCTTGTTATGGGCAGAACGCACAAGCGTCCAAATTACATACGATAGAAATTATACACTTGCAGACCGCGCCTGCGGCGAGCGCATAAAAAGAGAACGCGGGGCGCCCGACTTGCTCCGGACGCCCCGCCCAAAAATCTATCGAAATGGGCTAGCAGTCGATGACGTGCAGGTCGTGCGGGGTCTTGGTGAAGGGCTCGTAGCCGTTCTCGGTGACCACGCCGTAGTCCTCAAGGCGCACGCCGCCCACGCCGGGCAGGTAGACGCCGGGCTCCATGGTGACAACCGAGCCGATCTCGATGGTGTTCTTGCTGCGGTTGAAGTTGGGCAGCTCGTGAATGTCGATACCAACGCCGTGGCCCAAGCCATGGTTATAGTAATCGCCATAGCCGGCATCGCCGATGATCTTCTTGGAGAGCTTGAAGATGTCGTTACCCTCGACGCCCGGATGGATGGCGGCGACGCACTCCTCGTGGGTGCGGCGTACGAGCGCGTACAAGTCGAGCTGCTCCTGGGTGGGCTCGCCCATCACGACGGTGCGCGTCATGTCGGAGCGGTAGTCGCAGTAGCCCGCGCCGTAATCCATGAGGACGAAGTCGCCCTTCTCGATCACGCGATCACTCGGGACGGCATGCGGGTTGGCGGTGTTGGGGCCGCTTGCCACGATGGAGCCGAAGGCCAGGCTGTCGGCGCCGTTGGCGAACATAAAGTTCTCGAGCTCGTTGCGAACCTGCTTCTCGGTCATACCGGGCTTAATAAAGCCGAGCATATGCTGGAAGGCGGCGTCGGTGATCGACTGCGCATGGCGCATGAGCTCGATCTCCTCGGCGTCCTTGATGGCGCGCATCTTGCGAATGTCGTCATGCATCAGCGGCAGCATGCAGGCTACAGAACGATCCTCCAGGCCACGCTGAATACCCTGGTAGAAGTTAATCTGCATATCGTCCTCGACAGCACAGACACGGCACTTGTTAGCCGCAATCTTGCCGGCGACCCAGCCGGGGATGGTGCCCTCGTCCATGTCGTAGACCCAGGGGCTGCCGGCGGGCGTGTTCTCCTCAAAGCTGTTGAGGTAGCGCGAGTCGGTATGGAACAGGCACTGGTCAGCCGTAATAAACGCCGCGTGCGGGAACTCGAAGGTGTAATCGAAGACGCCCTTCACGCCCGTAAGCCAACGAAGATTGGCCTCGTCACGAACCACGATAGCGTCGTAGCCGCGCTCAGCCATCAGGGTACGGACACGCTCGATACGACCGGCAGGACCGGCAGCAAACTCAGACATGCAGATTCCTTTCTTGTTGTCTCTATATAGACGGGACGGGTCTCAACCGAACGACGGAATCGCATGCGATCCGCAACCGATTGGAAACCCGCCCCTCAACATGATACGAAAGACGATGGATGTCAATAAATCTTAGAGAAGTTCTTTGCGAGAAGCCAAGTAGGCGTGAGCATGGCGCTTAAGAACCTCGTCCTCAACGTTCGTTAGGCGAATGGCGCCGAGTGCCGCGGGCAGCGGCAACATGCTGCGGTTCGAGCGTGCAAACTGCTGCTTGCGGAACTCCTCGATATATGCGGCAGACTCCAGATCGAAGGCAAGTTCCTCGATACCAAAGTCCTCCAAGCAGTCATCGACCTCAAAGACGTAATCGATATCGAAATCGCAGGCATCATGTGCAAGGCGTGCCTCAAAGCGAATGCCCTCGGACAACAGCTGGTAGGCAGGGGCCTGCGAAGCGGCATCGCCCAAGCAGGCGCGCAGGGTACGCTCCCCCGTCTTGCCAAAATCGAGCGCATGGCGAGCGCTCGGGTTCGTGGCCATCAGTACGTCCTTGCGGGCAGTCTGAGACCATTGAACGGCATTGACGAGCGCGACCTCCTCGCCCCCGAGAATCTCGGGAACGGTCTCGGTAAACTGATTCCAGCGGGACTTGCTGCTCGAAAGCATGGTGACAACGAGTACCGCATAGCCGAGCTTGAGGTCCTCGGGGTCCGCCTCGCGAACAAGGTCGAGGTCACACACGACCAAGCCCGGCTCGGGACGGAACGCGATAGCGGGAAGCGCATGCGCCGACGAAGCGACAAGCGGCTTCATGGTCGTCGCGACCGTGAGCATGGCGTCGAACGTCGTCGGCAGCAAAGCGCACTCGGTGCGACCGCACCACTGATTGGCGCACCAGCAAACAACCGAGCAGGTCGCCGTGTCGCCGACAGCGACAACGAGATCGTCGCAGGTAATGCTGTTTGCCGACAGGGCGCCAAAGACGGTATCGGCATCGGCAAGCGTAGCACCGGCAGGGGAAACCTCGAGGACGAGCAGCGACACGGCAAAACCGGCGTCAACCAGTGCATGCTCGACAACCTCGCCAAATCGCTCGGATGTGGCGTCGTTCCAAACCACCATCGCGCGCTTGGGCTTGCCCACAGCCGAGGCAAACATGCGCGGCAGCTCCTCGAACGCGCCCAATCCGACGCGGACATCGACACTGCGGTTTTGGAAATTGATAAGTTGACGGCGAATCATAGCAGTCCACGCTCCAAAAGCATCTCGGCACAAACGTAGGAAACGTCCTCGAAGGACTTGTTGCGAATATCAAGGGTAATATCGGCGGCCTGGAGATACAGCGGACGGCGATGCTCAAACAGGCGCGCAGCGTGCTCGGGCGAGCGGAAATCGGGCCGGGTATCGGAGCGGCGAATCTGACGCAACGAGTCCTCAAAGTCACCTTCGAGGTACACGCATGTACCCATCTCGTGCATCAGCTCAATGTTCACCGGCGTCTCGACGATGCCGCCCCCGCACGATACCAGCAGGCTGCGCTCGCTTTGAAGCGAACGGAGTGCCGAGGTCTCGAGCTCGCGAAAACGATCCTCGCCCTCGGTCTCAAATATCTCGGTCACCGACTTGCCGCATCGACGCACAACCAAACGATCGGTATCGATGAATCGACGCTTGAACATGGTGCCCACGTTGCGCGCAAGCGTCGACTTGCCCGCGCCCAAAAAGCCGATAAAGAAGATATGGTCGCAGCCGTGTTTGGTGTGCTGGGACATAGCGAGACCTAATCCTCGCAGGGAAGGTCGCGCAGGGCCCGGCGCTCAAAGATACGGAAGATCTGCGTATACCACAGGTCCTGCGTCGCCTGCGGCTTAACCAAGATGGTATCGACGCCGGCGAAGTTGCCGCTCCACACGTCCGTGTAGAGCTGATCACCGACCAGCACCGCCTCGTCGGCCGTGGCGCCGAGGCGCTTAAGACCCGCCTTGAGGGCAAACGGCGCCGGCTTCATGGCATGGCTGATGGCCTCGAGTCCCAGCTCGCGTGCTGATGCCATGACCTGGTCGCGATGCCAGTTATTGGACACCATGCACAGCTTAAAGCCTTTGGCGCGGGCGGTATCGAGCCAAGCGGAAACCGCAGCGGGAACCTGCTCGGTGTCGCGCGGCACCAGGGTGTTATCGCGATCGAGCAGAATGGCGCGTTTGCCGTCGGCCCAAAGGGTATCAAGGTCGATGCGATCGACCGAGGCAACGTAACGTTTGGGGCTAAAAATCCTCATGCTAATTCCAAGACTGTTGATGCTCTTCGTAGGTTTGCGAGAAGTACTCCTCGTCCTGCGTAATGTAGAAATACAGGTCATCGGAGTCGGTCGGCTCAAGCGTGGCCTTGAGTGCCTCGAGCGACGGAGAGCAGATGGGCGTGGGTGGCAGACCCTCATGCTTATAGGTGTTATACGGACTATCGCTCTGCAGGTCGTCGGCGGTAACCTCGCCGCCGGTGACATACATCATGGTCGCATCGCTGTTGAGATAGCGCAGACCATCGAGCTTGCCGGCAAGACGGTTGTAGAAGACCGAGGCCACGTGCGCGCGCTGGTCGGCGTTGAGGCCCTCGCGCTCAACGATAGAGGCCAAGTTGACGATGTCGTAGTCGGACATCTCCACACCGTAGCGTTCCTTGATCTTGGCTTCGCAGCTCGCAAAGTCAAGCGACTTGTACTCGGTCTTAAACTGATCGAGCATAGCGCGAACCACGTCATCGGCCGTCGGCGAATCACCCAACGAATAAGTCTTGGGGAACAAGAAGCCCTCGAGCGAGTCGTTGGCGGCGCCCTTAAGGAAGCTATAGTCGTCCACGTAGTTGGAGGCCTTGGCCTGGTTGAGGAAGTCTTCCTTGGAGATGCTGTCGTAGGCCTGGGCCACACGGTCGGCGACTTGATCGACCGTTAGGCCCTCAGGGATAGTCAGCGCATTG
>URIJ01000078.1 GCA_900547835.1 uncultured Collinsella sp. | reverse complement strand
CCATGAGGGTATAATTTGCACCGTATGTCTGCACAACGCCTGTGCGCGTACGGTTTTACTCGGGCTACCGTCCATTTCCGTGGAGGCACGGTTCGGCGGCCCTAACAAGAGAGGGGTTCTATGTATAAGATCCTGGAGAAGACGCAGTTCTCGGAGAAGGTGTTCAAGTTCCGCATCGAGGCGCCTGCAATCGCCAAACATGCGCACGCTGGACAGTTCCTCATGGTCCGCGCCAACGAGACGGGCGAGCGCGTCCCGTTTACCCTGGCCGGCTGGAACGGTGACGAGGGCTGGGTCGAGTTCATCTTCATGGTGATCGGCAAGACCACCGAGATGCTGTCCACCTACGAGGCCGGCGAGTCGCTGCGCGACGTCGTGGGCCCGCTGGGCGTTCCCACCGAGATGGCCGAGGGCCCCTGCGCCGTCATTGGCGGCGGCGTCGGCCTGGCAATTGCCTTCCCGGTCGCCAAGCACCTGGTCGAGACCGGCCACGAGGTGCACGCCATCATGGGCGCCCGCACCAAGGACCTCCTGCTCATGGAGGACCAGTTCCGCGAGCTCCTCGACGAAGACCACCTCCACATCACTACCGATGACGGTTCCTACGGCGAGCAGGGCGTTGTCACCGCTCCGCTGGAGCGCCTGCTGCAGGACAAGGCCGTGAGCCAGGTCTTCTGCGTCGGCCCCGTTCCGATGATGAAGTTCTCGACCCTCACCGCCCAGAAGTACGACACCCCCATCACCGCGTCGCTCAACCCCATCATGGTTGACGGCACCGGCATGTGCGGCTGCTGCCGCGTCGAGGTGGGCGGCGTGACCAAGTTCGCTTGCGTCGACGGCCCCGACTTCGATGCCACCCTGGTCGACTGGGATGACCTTCGTGCCCGCCAGGCCGCTTACCGTTCCGAAGAGGGCGCGTCCCTCAAGGCCTATGAGGAAAAGAGCTGCGCATGCCACTAGTTAACGGTCGTTTCGTTGCCGATATGAAGTCGCCCCGCACCCCCGATAACGAGGAGCCGGCTGCCGAGCGCGCCTGCGACTTCCGCCCCGTCGACAAGGGCTTCACCGAGGAGATGGCGCTGGCCGAGGCCGAGCGCTGCCTCAACTGCAAGAAGCCGTTCTGTGTTGAGGGCTGCCCCGTCAACATCAACATCCCCCGCTTTATCGAGCAGATCCGCGCGAAGGACTTCGGCGGCGCTCTCGATACCATCCGCGAGGACTCCATGCTTCCCGCCATCTGCGGCCGCGTCTGCCCGCAGGAGAACCAGTGCGAGGGCAAGTGCATCCGTGGTAAGAAGTCCGAGCCCGTGGCCATCGGCCAGCTCGAGCGCTTCCTGGGTGACCGCCCCGAGCTCGCCTCCACGCCCAAGATGGCCCCCAAGAACGGCAAGAAGGTCGCCGTCGTTGGCTCCGGCCCGTCCGGCATCACCTGCGCCGGCGAGCTCGCCCGTAACGGCTTTGACGTTACCGTCTTCGAGGCCTTCTTCACCGGCGGCGGCGTGCTGGTCTACGGCATCCCCGAGTTCCGTCTGCCCAAGGCGGTCGTCAAGCGCGAGATCGACGGCCTGGAGGACATGGGCGTCAAGTTTGAGTACAACTCCGTCGTGGGCAACATGGCCACGGCCGAGGAGCTGTTCGAGCAGGGCTTCGACGCCATCTACGTGGCGACCGGCGCTGGCCTGCCCAAGTTCCTCAACGTCCCCGGCGAGAACCTGCCCAACGTCTTCTTCGCCAACGAGTACCTCACCCGCGTGAACCTGATGAAGGCCAACAAGTTCCCCGAGTACGACACCCCCACCAAGCACGGCAAGAACGTCGTCGTCTTTGGTGGCGGCAACGTGGCTATGGACGCCGTCCGTACCGCCAAGCGTCTGGGCGCCGAGCACGCCATCATCGCCTACCGTCGTACCGAGGACGAGATGCCCTGCCGTCGTGCCGAGCTGCACCACGCCAAGGCCGAGGGCGTCGAGGTTCTGCCGCTCGTTTCCCCGCTCGAGTTTGTCGCTGGCGAAGACGGCTCCGTGTGCGCCGTCAAGGTCCAGAAGATGGAGCTCGGCGAGCCTGACGAGTCCGGCCGTCGTCGCCCGGTGCCCATCGAGGGCGCCATCGAGGAGATCCCCTGCGACGTCGCAATCTCGGCTATCGGCACCAACGCCAACCCCTTCGCAAAG
The DNA here is from genome assembly GCA_900547835.1 of uncultured Collinsella sp. Lineage (GTDB taxonomy): Bacteria > Actinomycetota > Coriobacteriia > Coriobacteriales > Coriobacteriaceae > Collinsella. Next base: position 6,774 of record URIJ01000078.1, on the reverse strand, counting down.
AAGATCGGCGGCAAGATGGAGCTCAACAAGTGGGGCTACATCGTCGCCGACGAGGAGACCGGCCAGACCACCGATCCCCGCATCTGGGCCGGCGGCGACATCGTCACCGGTGCCGCTACGGTCATTCTGGCGATGGGCGCTGGCAAGAAGGCCGCCGCTTCCATCACCAAGAGCCTGCTGGGCGAGTAATCACCCTCAGCGCTAGCCATTAAACGGCAAAGTCCCTGTCGAGCACACGCTCGGCGGGGACTTTTTCTATGCCGACCGCCCAAACCACCACGATGGGGACACCTTTGTGGTGGTTTTGGACTTGCCTGATCGTTTTGTCTCAATCTGTAACAGTTGGAGTCCGTTGAGCCCTGCAGTTGTTACAGATCGAGATATTGTGCCGGCCGCCCACGCCGCATCTCAATCTGTAACAGTTAGAGACCAAATATGCCGCCTGGTGTTACAGATCAAGACGTTGGGCTGACGGCCGAACGGTTCGTCTAAATCTGTAACAGTTAAAGCCATTTTCGCTGGCTTGGTGTTACAGATCGAGATTTTGCAAAAGCCGAGGATAGGCACTGCCGCCAAGGCCTTCCCCTCGGCCTAAAACAAAAACCGCCACAAAGGTGTCTGTCCCTTTGTGGCGGTTTTGGTCGGTTAGCCTTCGAGCTGAGCCACCTTGTAGCGGTAGGCAGCGGCGATGACGTCTTTACAGCCCTCGCGTCCCAGCTTAGCGCGGTTGACGACGATGTCCTTGCCGCTCGTCATCTTCCACTTTCCGGCGCTATAGCGCTTATAGAACGCCTCGCGCGCCTTCTGCTGCTGCTTGACCAGCTTGGCGCCCTTCTTTTTATTAAGGCCACGCTTCTTGCGTACGATCTCGACGCGGTCCTCAAAGGGTGCGGTCACCAACACGGCAATGTGGTTGGGGTTGTTACGCAGCAGGTAATCGGACAGACGGCCTTCGATAATGCAGCTCTCAGTCTCGCCCAAGTCCAAAATCACCTGGCTCATCTTTTGGAACAACTTGTCCGAGTACGAACGCGCATCGTAGCGGTCGGGCAGAAACGCCATGTTCTCCACGGCCAGGCGCTCGTCGTAGGCGGCCATCTTGTCGAGCGACTCGCCCGCGCGCAGCGAAGCACGTACCAGCAGCTCGTTATCGTACAGCGGAATCCCCAGCTCATCGGCGAGGATACGACCAATCTCGTGGCCCTCGGCGCCAAAGTCGCGCGCGATGGTAATGACCACAGGATTCTTCTTGTTCTCCAGATCGCTCATCGCGATTCCTTTCTCTATGTGGCAAAGGGACTGTCCCTTTGCCACACTCTACGCTGCCACCATTCGCCTCTGATATGCTCGGACCAGCAGCGAGATACCAAAGTTGAGTACAAAGTACATCGCAAACACCAGGCCGTAGAGCATAAGCACCTGCGACAGGTCGATCGCATGGGCCATCACGACGTTTGCCGTGTACATGAGCTCGGCCACGTTAATGCCCGAAAGATACGAGCTGTCCTTGATGACGGTCGTGCACTGGCTAAACAGCGCCGGAATGATCGTCTTAAACGTCTGCGGCAGAATGATGTAGCGCATGGTGGCAAAGAAGCCAAAACCCTGGCTCTGCGCTGCCTCAAACTGGCCGCGCGGAATCGAGTTGAGACCGCCGCGCACAATCTCGGCCATAACGGCGCTGGTAAACAGCGTAAAGGCGATGGTCGAAATCACAATGTCCAAACCCTGCACCGTAAAGTAGATAAACAGGATCCACAGCAGGTTTGGCGTGCAACGGAACAGCTCGATATAGGCGCTCACCAAAATACGGAATGGACGGGGCGCATAACTTTTAACGAGCGCCAGCACCGTGCCAAAGATGAGCGAGAAAAAGATCGACAGCGCCGAGATCTCGATCGTCTTAACAAAGCCGCCCCAAATGTAGAGCAGGTTGGTCGCGTTGAAGATTTCCATGCGCTAGGCCTCCTCTACGTTGTCGAGCCCCAGCTCGGCCAGGCTCACACCGCGCGGACGCTCCTTGGAGCGGCGCTCGAGCCACTGCACCAGTATGGCGAGCGGAAAGCAGATGATGAAGTACATAAGGCAGCAGACGATGTATCCCTGCAGGTAACCGTACAGACTCACAAAGTTGTCGGAACGGTACATAAGGTCGCCGCCGGCCACAAGCGCCAGCACCGACGTATTCTTGACCAGGTTGAGCGCCTGGTTACACAGCGGCGGCAAAATGATCTTGAACGTCTGGGGCAGCACGATGTACCAGTACGCCTGCGCACGGGTGAAGCCCTGGCTCTGGGCCGCCTCCATCTGACCGCGCGGAACCGCCTCGATACCGGTGCGGATGACCTCCGAAATGTAGGCCGCGTGATACAGGCCCACACCCAAGAAGCCCAGCACGAACGGCGCGATGCGCACCGGCTGGTCGGCACCGGTTATGGCCTGCAAAAACTGCGGACCGGCCATGTACATAAAGAGCACCTGCACGGGCAACGGGGTGTTCTGGTAAAACTCCACGTACACGCGGCTTATGGCGCGCAGCACGCGCGAGCGAGTGGTAGAGAACACGCCCAGCAGCGTGCCCAGCACCAGCGACAGCAACAGACCGGCAACGACCACTTGCAGCGTCACGCCAAAGCCCTCCCAGAAGGGCCCCATATTTTGAAATGTCGTCGACCAACGGTCGGCGTCAAATAATCCTTCGAGCATTTGATTCCTTCCTTGGACGATGCGCCTATACAAGACCCCAGGTCTTGACCTCTTGGTCGAGCCAGCCGTCGGCCAGGCGATCGCAAATCACCTGATCGACCACGGCCGAAAGGTCGCAGCCCTTCTTGGTCGCCACGCCGTAGCCCTGCTCGCCAAACTTGACCTCGGGCTGCAGCAGCTCAACGGTCTCGTTCATGTAACCGGCCAGCGTGGAGCGGTCCATGGCAAAGACGTCGATATTGCCGGCGTCGAGCGAGCTCTTGATGATGGGATAGCCGCTAAAGGCCCTAAACTCTGGCTTGCAGCTAAAGCCGTTGTCCTTGATCATCTGCTCGATCAGGCCCTGCGTGGTAGCACCCTGGCTCACGCCGATGACCTTGCCGTCCAGATCCTCAATCGAGGTAAAGCCCGAACGCTTCTTGACCATGAGCCCCACGTAGTCGGTGCGGTACGGCGTCGAGAAATCCCAGCTCTTCTTGCGTTCGTCGGTGATGGTGTAGGTCGCCGCGACCACGTCGAGCTGGCCGTTATCGATCAGCGGGCCGCGCGTCTTGGGTGTTACGTCGTTAAACTCGACAAGCTCCTGGGCACGGGCCTCCTTGTAGCTCACGCCAAAGACGGCAGCGGCGATCTGGTAGCACAAATCGACTTCCATGCCCTCAAAGCGACCCTTGGCGGTGTCGTAATAGCCGTAGCCGGGAACATCCTTCTTAACGCCGGCATTCAGATGTCCACGCGACTTGATGGCCGCAAGCTTAGAGCCCTTGTCGGAGCCCTCGCCGCTGGTGGAGTTGCCGCAACCGGTAAGCGCGGTCCCCGTCAGCGCAAGCATGCCGGCGCCCGCCAGCCGCAAAAAGTGACGGCGCGACACGGCCGCCCTCGTCATATCCGTCATGTCCATCACCGCGCCTAGTGCAGAATCTTGGACAGGAACTCGCGGCAGCGCGGGTTCTCGGGGTTATCGAAGAAGTGCTCGGGCGTGCCCTCCTCCAGGATGCGGCCGTCCTCCATAAAGATGACGCGGTCGGCCACCTGGCGCGCAAAGCCCATCTCGTGCGTCACGCAGATCATGGTGATGTCCTCCTGCGCGAGCTCAATCATAACGTCCAGAACCTCCTGGACCATCTCGGGGTCGAGCGCCGAGGTCGGCTCGTCAAACAGGATGATGGGCTGCTTGGTGCACAGGGCACGGGCGATGGCGATGCGCTGCTGCTGACCACCCGAGAGATTCTGCGGATACTCGCCGGCCTTATGCGCCATGCCGACGCGCTTGAGCGCGGCGATGGCGATCTCGGTCGCCTCCTCCTTGCTCTTCTTTTGCAGCTTGATGGGCGCGAGCGTCAGGTTGCCCAGCACCGTCATGTTGGGATACAGGTTGAACTGCTGAAACACCATGGAACTATACTTGCGAGCCATCTCCAGGTGATTCTTTTTGGTGAGCGGCGTACCGTCGATGAGGACCTCGCCCGACGTAGGCTCCTCCAGATAATCGACGCAACGGATGAGTGTCGACTTACCCGAGCCGGAAGGCCCGATCATTACGAGCTTCTCGCCGCGCTTGACGGTGAGATTGATATCTTTGAGCACATGCAGGTCGCCAAAGTACTTGTTGAGATGCTTGATCTCGATCATGTCTGCCATGAATGTCCCTTCCCTGCGTTTACACGAATTGCACTATTGTACGGAAAGAACCACGTTTCCGCAGCCCACGCTGCATCCCCGTAAAGAACCCGCAATCTTCCACCCACTCATTGGGCACTCGGGCACTCATTGGGGACAGACTTAAATGAGTACCCGGGAAGTGGGCACTCATTTAAGTCTGTCCCCAATGAGTGCCCTTCAGCTGCCATCAAAAAAGGGGGCGCGACCGCAATGGTCACGCCCCCTCAACATCAACTATATGCCGCTCGGTCCCTACGCGAGTTTGGCTCCAACGATCTTTGCTGCTGCCGGCTTATCGAAGTTGCCGCCAGTGGCCTTACCCAGAGCGCCCATGACCTGGCCCATCTGCTTCTTGGACGTGGCGCCCAGCTCGGCGATGACCTGCTCGATCAGGGCCTCGAGCTCCTCGCCCGAAACCTGCGCGGGCAGCAGGCTCTCCAGGATCTTGACCTGCTCGGTCAGGTTGTCGGTACGCTCCTGGTCGGTGCCGGCCTTGATGGACATCTCCAGCGTCTCGCTCGTCTGCTTGATCAGACGCTTGATCATGCTGTTGACGTCTTCCTCGGTCACATCGCGGCGCTCGTTAACCTCGATATTCTTCACCTCGGCCTTGACCTGGCGAATGATAGACAGGCGAACCTTGTCCTTGGCCTTCATGGCCGCAATCATTTCCTTCTGCAGCTCTTCGTTGGTCATCTGCAAATCCTCTCTAATAGCGTGGGCGGCACTCGTGCGAGCACCGCCCCATGATTACTCAGTCGTCGACGAATCGTCGGTCGAGCTCTTGGTGACGCCCTTCAGACTCACGTTATAGGGTACGTCCTTGGGCATGGGATTAACGGTGATGTCGGCATCCTTCTTGTACTGCTCCAGCCACTCGCTGTACGCGGTGCTAGCCGCTTGCGTCTTCACCACGTTGGAGACGTACTTTTTGATGGCCTTGGGCACCTGGTTGATATCATCAACCTGATTATCGACATGGAAGTAGTCGGTGCACTTGATGACATGGTAACCGTACGTCGACTCGACCACGTCGCTCACGTCGCCCTTGTTGAGCCCCTCGAGCGCCGTCTGGTAGCTGTCGACAAAGGTGGTGAGCTTATCCCAGCCCACATCGCCCTTCTTCTCCTTGGAACCGGTGTCCTCGGAGTACTGCTCAACGGCGTCCTCAAAGCTCAGCTCACCGGAGTTGATCTTGTCCAGGCACTCCTGCGCCTTGGCCTTGGCGGCAGCCTTGTCCTCGTCGGAAGCGTCGGAATCAACCTTGATCAGGATGTTCGACGAGCGGCGGGCGTCGTTGTAGCTGGACAGGTTTTCGTTGATGTAATCGACAATCTCGCTGTCCTTGGGCTTGCTGGTGGGCGCCACGGCGTCCTTGAGCTTTTGCTGTGCCAGACTCTCCTTGAGCGAGTCCTTGTAGGTGTCCTCGGTATAGCCGTAGGTCTTGAGGGTCTTCTTAAAGGCCTTGGCACCGCCCGCGCTCTTGCACGCGTCCTTCCAAGCCTTCTCGACCTCCTCGTCCGACACCGTCACGCCGTTCTCCTTCTGTGCCTGTTGAAGCAGAATCTGCTGCGTGTAGGAGTCGATGAGTTGCTTGCGGTACTTCTTGGGCGTGAGGTCGTTGTCGACCAGATACTGCGCCCAGTCCTTGTCCTTGGTGTAGCCGTAGGACGTGCGCATGCTCATGATCTGCTTGGTCACGGTGTCCTCGGTGAGGTTGGTGCCGTTGATAGTAGCAGCAACACCGCCGGTCAGCTTGTAGCCCGAGGTGTCCTCGGCCTGCGACATAAGGCCGGAGCACGCCATCGCCGAGACGGAAAGCAGCATCGCCAGCACGCCGATGACCACCAGAACGATCTTGACGGTCTTAGACACGTACGTCTTGCGCTGCTTCTTGCGAGAGCTGGAGGCAGCGCGGGCCTGCTGCTCGGGCGTCGGCGCGGCCTCGGAGTTCTTTTTCTTATTTGCCATAGTTGGCCTTTCGCATAACGAATCGAACAAACGCCATTGTGTCACAACGCAGCCCCCGCGGCACGCTTGGTGCATTGGAGACAGGTTAATCTGCACCATTTTGGTGCAAAGGGGACAGTCCTTTTCTGCCGGCAGTTAGGGACAGTCCCCAAGTGCCGACTCAGCTCCACCTTAGAAGTGACGACGGATGGCGTCGACCATGCCCTGGGACGTGGTCTGGCCGAGCACGTCGGCTGCGGCATCGGCGTCCATAAAGATGTTCATGAGCGCCTGCAGGGCTTCGACCTGGCCTCCCGGCTCGGCGATGCCCAGATTAATGACGATCTGCGCCGACACCGGAGCGCCCATGCCAGCCATAGCGTTAAATGTCACGGGCGCGGCGGGCTTCACCACCGCGATATAGGGCTTGGCCACAAACCCCGGATCGGTATGCGG
>URIJ01000077.1 GCA_900547835.1 uncultured Collinsella sp. | reverse complement strand
GTGGCGCCGTCGATGCCAAAGGCGATGCTCGTGTTGGGAACGCGTGCGGCGATCGCGGCACACAGCGGGTCGTCTGCGTTGTAGATGAGCGTTGTTGCCGGAGAGAGCTCCAACGCATGGGCAATGACGTCTTGGGTATGGTCGATCTCGCCGTAGCGGTCTAGCTGGTCGCGGAACAGGTTGAGCAGCACAAAGTACGTCGGCTTGAGCTTGGGCAGAACGCGTACGGTGTAGAGCTCGTCGCACTCAAAAACGCCCACGCGCTTGCCGCTGCTGGTGTGCTTAAGGCCGCCGCGGGCCTCGAGCAGAGCACCCACCACACCGGGCTCCATATTGTTGCCGGCACGGTTGCACACCACGGTAGCGCCGCTGGCAGCAACTGCGTCGGCGATGAGGTTGGATGTGGTGGTCTTGCCATTAGTGCCGGTGATCACCACGCTGCGGTCGACCAGGCTCGCGAGGTCGCTTAGCAGCTCGGGGTCGATCTTCATGGCGATGCGGCCGGGAAGCACGCCACCCTGGCGTTTGAGGACAGAGCGCAGTCCCCAGCGGGCGATATCGCTCGAGGTGCAGGCGAGAGATGAGCGGAGGTTCATGAAGCCGTTCCTAACATAGATGACATGGTCGGGGCGATCGCGTCGCTAAAAGCCGTAGCGGCGCGCAAATTCCTGGGCAAGCTGCGATACGTCTTCGCAGGCGTTGGCCCAGGGGGCAAAGTCGGGGGTGTCCGAGATAGTGCCGTCGGCTTCCCAAACCGCCTGATGCGAGAGGTCCCAGGGGTCGCGCGGCTCGGGTCGGCAGGGAAGATACGGCGTCTGGTACATGGGGTTCAGCAAGAAGAACGCGCCGCCCTCGCAACGGTTGGCGAACTCACGCAGCGCGCGCGTCGCCGGGCGCATCTTGTTTGTTTTGAACAGCAGAATCGTGCGGGCGAGCAGGTACCAAGGAGAGTTTTCGAGTGCGTCTGCCCCCATCTGTTCTTCGAGCTGATGTGCCAGGGCAAAAAAACCGTCCTGGTCTTCCAAGCGGGCGAGGGCAAGCAACACGGTGCCGGCGGTCCGGGTGGGATAGCCCTCCGCCTTAAGAACACGGCGAGAGTAGTTGGCGGCGGCGCGGTAACGAGCGCTCGCCATGCACAGCTGCGAGATGGCCTCGAGCGTGTGAAGCCAGCCGATAAGCGCCGGCTCGCTCACGGTAAGGTCTGCTGCGGTGACACCGTCGGCCAAAACATTATTGGCCCAGTAGTGCGGGGCCTCCATATCAAACCCGGGCACGCTTTGTTGCAGGTAGTCGGCCGTACTCGTCTCGAGCTTCATCAAGTCGCCCAGGCAGGCATCAACGGGCGTGTCCGCCAGGATGATGGCGAGCAACTGCGCATCGACGGCAAGTGCATCGACGCGGACGATCTTGAGCAGCTCATCGCGCATATCGTCGAACAGGCGGTTGCGCGTCTGCTCAAACTCCTCGTCGCTGCCCATGTCCTCGATGCGATGGAGCTCGTCGAGCAGGTGGCGATGAACGCCGGCATAGGACAGCAGTGCCTGGGCATGCTCGGCCTGCGCATACTTTTGAGGATTCGCGCTAATGTCGTTATGGACAAGCTCGCGTGCTGCATCGGTGAGCTCGGGGTGCGACGCCAGATAGGTGCGCTCCAGGTAGGCGGGGATGTAGACGCTCGGATCCATTAGAGGTCTCCTCCCTTAAACGGCAATCCCTGTTCGGCCGCGCGCAGGATTCGTTCGTCGATCTGGGAGCGCACGATGTCGTTGGTGGCGACCCAGGCGGCAAAGCTGGCGTTGTCGGGGGCGCCCAGGCCCTCCTGCAGTACCGGCGTCGCCTCGGACAGCGCAAGGACAAGCTCGTCGGTGGAGCCTGCACCCACGTTGACGCGGGCATAGACGCCATCGGGAAACTCGGTTTGGAAGTAGAGCGCCTCGGCTGCGTGCGGGCATGAGCGCACCAGGATGCGCAGGTAGTGCTCGGCGCCCTCGTAGTCCAGCTCGCGCCAAGCAGCGCTCATCAGCGCGATGAGCGTCCATGGGTCCAAGTCACGCTCCGCATCTTTGGGGCGGCGGCGCAGCGGGGTATTCGCGAGGTACGGCACGGAGTGAGCGGAGCGAAAGCGCTTGAGCTCCTCGGCAGGGTATTCAAGCTTTGCCATGGCAAGCATCGCAGTATGGCGGACGCCGGCGGGGTCGTTGGGCGCAAAGTCCAGGCTGCGATTCGCGGCTTCGAGCGACATGCGGTAGCGGCCGCTAATGAGCGCGCGCGATGCCAAGGCAGCAAGCCAGCGCAGGTAGGGACGGCGGGTCAGGTCGCTTGCGGCCTCACGCTCGTAGGGGTCCTGCGCCGAGGCGATCTTGAGCGCCAGATCGTGCTCCACCTCGTCGCACTTGGACACCAGATACTGTACGTATTCCTCGTTGGATTCGGCGGTGAGCGCCGTCAGCATGCGCTGGGCATCCCAGTTGGCCGGATCGAGCGCGGCTGCCTCGCGGAGCATGTTCTCGGCTGCGGCTTCTTCTTGCTCTGCCTGGGCGTCGTCGGGGATAAAGGGGATGCGGTAGTCGACAGCCTCGACGACCTTGGCGATCAGATGCCCAGCTCGGTCGCGGTCGTGCACGATGAGCGGCGCGGGGTTGCGGGTGAATTGCTCCATTAGACGCTCGACGGCGGGGCCGTCAGTGAGTGGAATATTGTCGCGGCGCAAGGCCTCAAGAACGAGGCGATGGCAATCCTCTTGAATGGGATCGAATGCCATGGGGCCTCCTTTGCTGCGGTTAGGGTTCAAATATCTTTATATAAGGTTCTAGTTTACCCGCATGTGGCACACCGGGGGTGCCGCACTTGGACTTGCACCTTTGCACCACGAAGACGGATGTCGCACAAATGTCGGCACCTTGGACGACCGAGTGGTATCACAGTGCCGTAAACGGTCGATTTTTGGCGGCGAACGGGGCACATTTTGGAGGAGCACCGTCCTGCCCGGGATATGTGGTCAACCTTGATAAAACGTTTTCCCAGCTTGGGAGTATGAATGCCCCACAAGGGCCTTCAGGGATAGAAAAAACGTTTCATCATTGTCGGCTTTAGGTGAATAACTGACCAACCAGAACGGTAGAATAGTGTTTGTCTGAGCGTTGAGACGTTTAGATATCGCGCATTGTCATCGCCGGCAACGCGCAAAACGGTCCTAACGGAGCCAATCGGGTGCTCCGTTATATACGCAAGTCTAAGAGGGGCTTGTTTAGGAGGCACAGTATGGGACGTTTTACCAATCCTCGCGATCTGTACTTTGGTGAGGGCGCTCGCCACGAGGTGAAGAACCTCAAGGGCAAGAAGGCCATCATCGTTTCTGGCGGCAGCTCTATGCGCCGCGGCGGGTTCCTGCAGGACGTTGAGGCCGACCTTAAGGAAGGCGGTTTCGAGGTCAAGCTGTTCGAGGGCGTCGAGTCCGATCCGTCCATCGAGACGGTCATGAAGGGCGCCGAGGCCATGCGCGAGTTCGAGCCCGACTGGATTATCGCTATCGGCGGCGGCTCGCCCATCGATGCCGCTAAGGCCATGTGGGTCTTCTACGAGTATCCCGAGGAGTCCTTCGATAACATCATCCAGCCGTTCAGTTTCCCCGAGCTGCGTCAGAAGGCTCACTTCTGCGCCATCTCCTCTACCTCCGGTACCGCTACCGAGGTCACTGCCTTCTCCGTCATCACCGACTACGCCAAGGGCATCAAGTACCCGCTGGCCGACTTCAACATCACCCCTGATGTCGCCATCGTCGACCCCGAGCTCACCTACACCATGCCCGCCAAGCTGTGCGCTCACACCGGCATGGACGCTCTGACCCACTGCATGGAGGCCTACGTTTCCACCTGCGCCTCTATGTTCACCGATGCCAACGCTCTGCACGGCATCCGCGAGATCGTCGAGTGGCTGCCCAAGTCCTATGCTGGCGACCATGAGGCCCGTCAGCACATGCACGAGGCTCAGTGCATCGCCGGTATCGCCTTCTCCTCGGGCCTGCTCGGCATCGTTCACTCCATGGCTCACAAGACCGGTGCAGCCTTTGAGAACGGCCACATCATCCACGGTGCTGCTAACGCTATGTACCTTGGCAAGGTCATCCAGTGGAACTCCAAGGATCCGCGCGCTGCCGAGCGTTACGCTTACGTGGCCAAGGAGATCCTGCACCTTCCCGGCGAGACCAACGAGGAGCTCATCGCTGCACTCGTCCAGAAGATTCGCGACCTCAACGACCAGCTCAACATTCCGCAGTCCATCAAGGATTACGCGAATGGTGGCGTGAAGGTCGACGCCGAGAACCCGCAGATGGTTTCCGAGGAGGAGTTCCTCGCCAAGCTCCCCGAGATCGCCGCGAACGCCGAGCAGGACGCCTGCACGCCCGAGAACCCGCGTGAGACCAAGGCTGCCGACTTCGAGAAGATCCTCAAGGCCTGCTACTACGACACCGACATCGATTTCTAATCGACTCTTGTTATCGTAACGAGGGGCTCCGCACGTATCTGTACGGAGCCCCTTTCTTTTTTCTTTTAGAGAATGGGATAGTTATGGCTGCAATTTTCAATAGCCCCAGCAAGTACATCCAGGGTCCGGACGAGCTCGCCAAGCTCGGCTCCTATGTCGAGCCGCTCGGCGCTAAGGCCCTCGTCATCGTGACGCCTTCGGGCAAGAAGCGCGTCGGTGCCAAGATCGAGGGCGGTTTTGCCGAGGCTAAGGCCGAGCTGCTGTTTGAGGACTTTAACGGCGAGTGCTCCAAGGGTGAGGTCGATCGCCTGGTCGCGCTCGCTCGCGACAACGGTTGCGACATCATCGTCGGCGTCGGTGGCGGCAAGATCCTCGACACCGCGAAGGCCGTCGCCTATTACCTGGAGTCCCCGGTTATCATTTGCCCCACCATTGCCTCGACCGATGCACCGTGCTCGGCACTTTCGGTGCTCTACACCGACGACGGCCAGTTCGATAAATATCTCTTCCTTAAGGCAAACCCCAACATTGTCCTGATGGATACGACGGTTATCGCGGCGAGCCCGGTGCGCCTGACGGTTTCCGGTATGGGCGATGCGCTCGCAACCTACTTTGAGGCCCAGGCGACGCATGATGCCGACGGTGGCACTTGCGCCGGCGGCAAGGGCGGAATGGCCGGCCTGGCGCTCGCCAAGCTCTGCTACGAGACGCTTATGGCCGATGGCGTCAAGGCCAAGGTCGCGCTGGAGAAGGGTGCGCTCACGCCTGCCGTCGAGCACATCATTGAGGCCAACACGCTGCTTTCGGGCATTGGCTTTGAGAGCTCGGGCCTTGCTGCTGCTCATGCCATCCACAATGGCCTGACGATGCTGCCCGAGTGCCACGGCATGTATCACGGCGAGAAGGTCGCCTTTGGCACCATCGTCCAGCTGGTACTCGAGGATGCCCCGACTGAGAAGCTCGAGGAAGTCTTGGGCTTCTGCATTGAGCTGGGCCTGCCGGTCACGATGAAGGAACTTGGCGTTGCTGAGCTTACGCGCGAGCAGGCCATGATTGTTGCCGAGGCCGCGTGCGCGCCCGATGACACCATGTGCAACATGCCGTTTGAGGTGACGCCCGAGATGGTCGCAAACGCCATCCTGGGTGCCGACGCGCTGGGTCACTACTACCTTATGGATGAGTAAACTAAGGTAAGGAAGGGGCAAAGCCGGCAGACGGCTTTGCCCCTTTTTGCTATGGTGCAAAGGGGTCAGGTTACTTTGCACCAATTGTTGTTTGATGAAGGGCGGATTCTCGTATGGCGCTTCCCATGGTATATGGCGGTCCCGGACGATATGTTCAGGGACCAGGCGAGCTCTCGCGTCAGGGCAGGTATTTGTCATGGTTGGGCTGTGCTGCCTATGTTCTGTTTGACCAGGGCACCGAGGATCGGCTGTGCAGGCAGATCGTCGATGGATTTCTGGACGAAGATCTAAGCGAGCCGTTCTTTAAGATTTATAACGGTCCGTGTACGGAAGAGGCCGTTGTCGGAATGGCCAAGGAAGCCCGGGCCGAGTATTGCGACATGGTGGTGGGTATTGGCGGCGGCAAGATGCTCGATATCGCCAAGGCGGTAGCGTTTTATGCCGAGTTGCCGTTGTGTGTATGCCCCACGGCGGCTTCGATGGACGGCCCGTGCAGTGCGATTTCGGTGCTGTATCACGAGGATGGGTCGTTCGACCGCTACTTGATACTCGACAAAAATCCCGATCTGGTCGTGGTTGATACCAACGTGGTTGCGGCAGCACCACTGCGGATGACGGTCGCTGGTATGGGCGACGCACTGGCAACGTACTTCGAGGCGCGTTCGTGTGCCGCGGCGCACGGCGCTAACGAGCACGGTGGCGCGCCGGGACACTTGGCCTTGGTTACGGCCCGTGCCTGCTATGACACGCTCATGGAGTGCGGCGTCGCTGCCAAGCGCGATCTCAAAAAGGGCCGTATATCGCCGGCGGTTGAGCGCCTGATCGAGTGCAATATTCTGCTTTCGGGCGTTGGCTTTGAGAGCGGTGGCTTGGCGTTGGCGCATGCCATCGCCAACGGCCTGACGATTCTGCCCGAGTGCAAGGCTATGCACGGCGAGGCCGTGGCGTTTGGTCTGGTGGTCCAGCTTCGTCTGGAGCGTGCGCCCGAGCTTGAACAGGTGCTCGAGTTTTGTCAGCGCGTCGGTCTGCCGACGACGCTCGAGGAGCTGGGCCTTGGCGAGATTTCCGATGCCGACCTGCAGGGTGTTGCAAATGCGGTCTTTAGAAACGAGCGTAACATAGCCAACGAGCAGGCCAAGGTGACCAAACAAAAGCTCGTGCAGCTCATGTGCGAGGCATAGTTTGGCGCTTGATTGACCTTGTGCAATCGAGGCGGCGATAGGCCATAGGCTATTTGTCCCAAAGGTGCTCCGCGTGTAATTTGCTCGAGGCACGGGCCGATGGCGTATCATTATCTCTTGCTTGTTTGCACTGCTCAGGGAGGGGCCGCGCATGGCGCAGGAACACGATCTGTTTGATGACATTATCGAGATCAGCAAGGGTTTCGACTTTCTTAAAAACCCGCTTGGCGGTGTGACCGATGCACTCGATCCGTCGGCGCCGCAGTGGAATCCTGCCGACTACAAGGAGCGTCCGCGCGGCAACACCATTCCGTGCCTGACCTGCAAAAACGAAAAGAGCGGCTGCACCGCGTGCATGGATGTGTGCCCGGTCAACGCTATCGAGGTCGAGGAAGACGCTATCGAGATCCTCGACTCCTGTCGCAAGTGCGGCCTGTGCGCCGCTGCCTGTCCGACCGAGGCGATTATTTCGCCGCGCCTGGCGCCCAAAAACCTTTACGACGACATTGTCTCTGCAGCTACGAGCCACGAGACCGCCTACGTTACCTGCACGCGCGCCCTCAAGCGCATGCCGCGCGAAAACGAGGTCGTCGTTGCCTGCGTGGGCGATATTACGGCCGAGACCTGGTTCTCGGTGCTGGCCGACTATCCCAACGTGAGCGTGTACCTGCCGTTGGGCGTGTGCGATAAGTGCCGCAACACCGGTGGCGAGGATATTCTGGGCGAGGCCATCGCCACTGCCGAGGAGTGGGCCGGTACGGGCATGGGCCTGGAGGTCGACCCCAAGAGCCTCAAATGTCATAAGCGCCGCGAGTACGAGCGCAAGGAGTACATGGATAAGATTGCCCGCACCACGGGCCTGACGGTGACCAAGCTCAATCCGGCGACGGCGGCGCTGGCCTCGGTGACGCAGAAGTTGAAGGCTCATCGTCACCAGATCACGCAGCTCGAGCGCACGCTCAACACCATGTGCGGCACCACGACGACCAAGCGTCGCCGTTCGCTCACGCACGGTCGCCAGCTGGTGCTCTCGACGTTGCAAAACCACCCCGAGCTTGCCCAGAACATGCAGGTGAGTACGCCGGAGTGCGATTTTGACAAGTGCACGTCGTGCGGCGAGTGCGTCAACGTGTGCCCCACGTTTGCCTGCGATTTGGTGGGAAGCGGTCGCTTTGCACTGGAGTCCACGTATTGCCTAGGTTGCGGAGCCTGCGTCAAGGTGTGCCCCGAGCATGCGCTCAAGTTGGTTGAGCATGATGCATCCAACCTGGTCGTCGTCGATCCCGAGGCCGAGGAAAAGGCTGCCCAGAAGGCGAAGGCTCACGAAGAGGCTGAGAAGGTCAAGGCCGAGGCAAAGGCCAAGCTCGACAAGATGCTCGACCAGGTGGAAAAGCTCGCGGACTAGTCAGCGACCCCTATCTCTGCTTCATTCGTGCCGCCGTGGCGTCCGGGTTCGCCCAGATGCTGCGGCGGCGCTATACTTATACGGTTTGAAGTACCTGTACCAAAAGGAGCTGTCGTGTCCCTTTCCATCGGTATCGTGGGCCTGCCCAACGTGGGCAAGTCGACGCTGTTCACCGCGCTTACCAAAAAGACCGGCCTTGCCGCCAACTACCCGTTCGCCACGATCGACCCCAACGTGGGTATCGTCGATGTGCCCGATAGCCGCCTGCAAAAGCTCGCCGACATCGTCAACCCGGGCCGCATTGTGCCGGCAACGGTCGAGTTCGTCGACATCGCAGGCCTGGTGAAGGGCGCCAACGAGGGCGAGGGCCTGGGCAACCAGTTCCTGGCCAACATTCGCGAGACCGACGCCATCTGCGAGGTCGTGCGCTACTTTAAGGACCCCAACGTCATGCGTGAGGTGGGCCGCACGGGCGAGTTCGTCGATCCCGCCGGCGATGCCGACACCATCATGACCGAGCTCATCCTGGCCGACATGGGCACGCTCGAGAAGCAGCTGCCCAAGCTCGAGAAGGAGGCCAAGCGCGACAAGGAGCTCATGCCCAAGTTTGAGGTCGCCAAGCGCCTGCTCGCCTGGCTCAACGAGGGTAAGCGTGCCGCGTCCATGGAGATGACCGATGAGGAGCGCGCCGCCGCCAAGGGCCTGTTCCTGCTCACCATGAAGCCCATCCTGTATGTGGCCAACGTGGACGAGGACATGCTCAACGACGATCTGGCGCCCATCGATGGCGTCAAGCCGCTGCCCATCTGCGCCAAGATCGAGGCCGAGCTTTCCGAGCTCGATCCCGAGGA
>URIJ01000076.1 GCA_900547835.1 uncultured Collinsella sp. | reverse complement strand
GCCCCGCGGGCAGGAGGCTGCTCGCGGGGCAAAGAAGAGGGGCTTGTTGGCGGCGGGCCAAGGCGCTCGGCGGGGAGTTTGCCGCGACCCGCTCTTAAGGCATTACAGCTCGACGAGTTGGCCGGTCTCGGCGGCCTCCTTGATGGCGTTAAGCAGCGTGAGCGTCTTGACGTTGTCGGCGGGGGTCACGACGGGCTCGACCTCGCGGCGAACGACCTTCACAAAGTGCTTGAGCTGCATCTTGTGCGGCAGCGCCGGGTCGACGGCCGGAATCTCCATCTGCAGCGGCTTGTGCCAGTTGGAGGCACCGTTGTAGGAGAACTGGTGCAGGCGGGGCAGCGAAAGGGCGCCCAAGGTTCCGCCGATAAAGTAGGCGTCAGCGTCGAAGGGGCGGTACTGCGGATCCTCGCGAGCGGTTGCCTCCCAGTTCCAGGGGCTGGCGGTGGCGTCGGAGATGGTCATGCTCGCAAGCGCGCCATCGGCAAAACGGACGTTGACCACGGCGGAGTCCTCGGTCTCAAAACCGCGGGCGGCGCTGGACTGCATGCCCTGGACGGCAACGGGCTCGCCCAGCAGGTAGCGGAGCAGGTCGACGTCGTGCACCAGGTTGACCAGGATCGGGCCGGCACCCTTCTTGCGGCGCCACTCGACATCGAAGTACTCGTCATTCTTATAGATCATGTAGTGGAAGCTCGACACGGTGAGCTTGCCCAGCTCGCCGGCCTCGATGATCTCCTTGGCCTTGTTGACAAAGGGGTTGTGGCGACGGTGCTGACCCACGAGCACGGGCACGCCGGCGGTCTCGGCCTCGGCGGCGAAGGCCTGGGCGTCCTCGAGGTCGTTGGAGATCGGCTTTTCGACCAACGGCACGATGTTGCGTTTCACAGCCTCGCGGGCAACGCCCAGGTGCAGGTCGTTGGGCGTGGCGATGATGACGGCCTCGGGCTTGACCTCGTCCATCATCTGGGCGGGATCGGTGTAAAACGGCACGCCGGCGGCCTCGGCCGTGGCGCGGGCGCCCTCAAAGGCGTCGGCGATGGCGACGAGCTCGGCCTCGGGCTCCTCGGTGACAAAGCGGATGTGGTTGCGGCCCATGGCGCCGGCGCCGATAACGGCAATGCGGACGGGGTTGAGCTCAGACATTTCGACTCCTTAATACTGGTGACCGGTGAAATGCGACAAAGGGGCTGTCCCTTTGTCGCATCGGTAAAACTAGGCGGACTTCTTCTTGCTGTCGGAGACCATCATGTAGATGGTGAGCACGACGGCGATGGCGGCGATCACGATGGCGCCGTAGAAGGACTGCTGGTAGGCGGCGCTGCCGGCCTCGGCGTGATACAGCACGGCGGTGATGGGCTGGCTGATCCAGGTGGAAGCGGCATAACCCAAAAACATGATGCCGTAGTTGACGCCGATGTTGCTGGTGCCGAAGGCGCCACCGGTGAGCGGCGGGTAGATGACGAGCAGGGCGCCAAAGCTAAAGCCGAGCAGGGCGAGCGCCACAAAGAACATGTCCTGCGTAAAGCTCATCGACATGATGACGAGTGCGACGATGGTGACGACAAGGCTGATGAGCAGCGACTTATAGGCGCCGAGCTTGTCGATGATCTGGCCAAAGGACAGACGTCCGACCAGGTTGGCGCAGGTGTTGACGGAGACGACCACACCGCCGAGGGCGACGGCTGCGGCGCTCGTGGGGTCGGCGAAGAGCTGGACGGCGGCGATGGAGGCAACCTTGCCGACGAGCAGGGTGCCGGCGGTGGCGGCAAAGGCGAAGGTGACGATGAGGACCCAGAAGCGCGGGGTCTTGACCATCTCGCCCGGGGTGAGGTCGCCGAAGGTGCCGGCGTGTGCGCCGCCCTTGGGGGCCTCGAAGCCCTCGGGCAGCCAACCGGCCTCGGGGGCCTTCAGGAACAGGGCGGAGACGGCGATCATCACAAAGAAGATGACGCCGAGTGCCTTAAGGGCGCCAAAGATGCCCAGGCTCGGGATGAGCAGCGAGGCGAGCACCGGGGACAGCACGGCGGGGCCGGCGGTCGAAGCGGCCAGGGTGATGCCGGAGGCGAGGCCCTTCTTGTCGATGAACCACTTCTGACCCGTGGTGAGGGCGGGGTTGTAGCCCAGGCCGTTGCCGACGGCGGCGACGAGCGAGAACCACAGGTAGAACTGCCACGGCTCGGTGACGGTGCCGGACATGAACCAGCCCACGCCGTAGCACACGGCGGCGGCGATCACGACGTTGCGCGGGCCGATCTTATCGGAGATGCGGCCGGCGAAGATGCCCGTCACGGCCATGATGGTCTGGAAGACCGGGAACGCCCAGGTAAGGGCGCTGGACCACTCGGGGTAGACGGCGAGCAGGTTCTTGCTCACGACGGAATACAGCGCGATGGAGCTGATGAAGAACATGGTGACGCATGCGGCAGAAAGCACGGCGGCGCGACCCTTGTTGGAGTTGGTGGAAGCCATTGGACTCTTTCTAATCGATACGGGGGAGGAGCGGGCGTGTCCGCGGGACCTCCCTGCCAGGTTGGTTTACTGGTCGGTCGGCTTAGCGACGCCGGACTCGTCGGACCAGAGCTCGACACCCTTGTTCTTAAGGTAGTTGTCGGCATAGGCGCGACGGCCGCCGGGCTTGGCGGTGAGGTCGCCCATCATGTTGGAGAAGCCGCCGTCGACCTTGATGGCGTCGCCGGTGGTAAAGTCCGAGCGCTTGGACGCCAGGAACATGACGGCGTTGGCGATATCGCTGACCTCGCCGATGCGGCGCGTGGCGATCAGGCGGCTGCGGCTCTTCTCGACCTCGGGGTCGGCGTAGAAGTTGGCCGACATGGGGGTCTTGACGAAGCAGGGCTCGACGCAGTTGGAGCGCACGCCGTACGGGCCCCACTCGGCGGCAAGCATCTTGGACATCATGTTGACGCCGGCCTTGGTGGAGCTGTACACGCCCGAGAACGTCTCGGGGGAGTGGCTGGCGACGGTGGAGATGTGCACCAGACGACCCTGGCCGGCCTTGATCATCTCGCGACCAAAGCGCTGCGAGGTGATGAAATAACCGGTGAGGTTGACGTTGAGCACCTGCTCCCAGTCGCTCAGCGGCAGGTCCTCCATAGCGGCGAAGCGCAGGATGCCGGCGGTGTTGACGAGGACGTCGACGCGGCCGAAGTTGGCGATGGTGGCGTCGACGGCGGCCTGAACCTCGGTTTCATCGGTAGCGTTCATCTTGTAGCCCTCGGCGTGGATGCCAAACTCGGCGGCGAGGTCGGCGGCTGCGGCCTTGACCTTCTCCTCGTCCAGGTCGAGCAGGACGACGTTGGCGCCGTTGCGGGCGAACTCGCGGCAAATCTCGGCGCCCATACCGCCGAGTGCGCCGGTTACGGCGCAGACATCGCCCTCGAGCTTAAGCCAATTGCTCATAGGAACTTCCCTTCTTGTGCCTCCCGGTGGGTCGCTCCCATTAACCGACCCACGTGGTTTTCGCTGGTTATCGTATGCTTTGCATTTGCGCAGGTGAATTGCATATTTGTTAGAATGGCATTAACCGTAGGTTTACACCGTGCGATGCAGTTTATTCTCAATTGAGCGCGTGACCTGCGAAAACAACCCCCTGTGGCACCATGCGGTCACGGGCGCGAAAACGGGAGATTGACGTGTACGATCGACGACTTGAGGCCATATCGGCCGCCGCGGAGCTGGGAAGCTTCTCGCGTGCGGCGGCAAAGCTGCGCGTGTCGACGCCGGCGCTCGTCAAGCAGGTATCGGGTTTTGAGGCGAAGTTCGGTATTACGCTGTTCGAGCGCTCGCATTCGGGCGTCAAGGTGACGCCGGCGGGTGCTCTGCTGGTGGACGACGCGCGCTCGATCATGCGCCAGTCCGAGGACGCCCTGCGCCGTGCCCGACGTGCGGCGGGCGATGGCGGTGCCGTACGCCTGGGCGTGTCGATGATGTGCCCGGGGCGCCAAACGCTGTCGATGTGGACGGGCATCCACGATCTGGAGCCGTCGCTGCGATTTGAGATCGTGCCGGTAAGCGACCTCTACGACGAACGCGAGACCGTCATGCGCAGCCTCGGTCGCGAGGTGGATGTGGTGCAGTCGAGTTTTTCGACCCCGCGCTGGGGTGACGCCTGCCAAAAGCTCCGCATCGTCAACGTGCCGTTTTATATCGACGTGCCACGCACGAGCCCGCTGGCGCGCAAGACACGCATTACGGTTGCCGACCTGGAGGGCATGCGCCTGCGCGTGCTCCGCCACGGCAACGACGCAATGGACAGCCTGCGCATCGACCTTCTGGCCGACGGCGGCGTTGACGTGATCGACGTGGACAGCTTTGACTTTGCGCTCTTTAACGAGGCAGAGGAAAAGGGCGACGCGGTGCTCACCTGCGGCGCATGGTCGGGGGTACACCCGGCCTTTGTGGGCGTGCCGTTCCTATGCGGTCGCGAGGTGCCGGTCTTTTTGCACTATCCGCTCGAGCCCACCCTCCAAGTCCAAAAATTCGTCAACGCCATGGCACAACTTCTCAAATAGCCAAAAGAGTCCCGTCCCAAATTAGCTACCCTTTGCTACGGGTTTAGCGGTCCTCGCGTTGCGGCCCGGCTGCCTCGGCTGTCTTTACGCGGTTCTTGTCGATGTACATGTTTTTGTCGGCCTGGGAAAAGAGCTCGCGCATCGTAGGCGGTTCATCAAAATCACTGGAAAGTGCATAGCCCACCGCATAGCTGATAGGCATGTCGGGGTGAGCCTCGGAATACTCGTTCACGTTCGCACGAACCCGAGCGAGACAGGATTCCACAGCGGCTCGGTCGGCATCCCACAGCACCGCGATAAACTCATCGCCGCCGTCGCGACCCACAAAGCACGTCTCCGACGCCACACTTCCCAGTTGTTGGGCAAAAGAGCGAATGTATTCATCGCCCTTCTCATGGCCGAAGTTGTTATTGACCATATGCAGATTGTTAAGATCGAAGACGCACAGCGCAACGGGCGGTTCAGCGGAAACGGGATGCTCCTGCCCCAAGATCTCCTCGCACTTATTCTTATTGGGCAGTCCTGTGGCTTCGTCGAGATAGACTTTGCTCTGCAGCTCGCGGTTGAGCGCGGCAGTGCGCACCGCGCGAACAAGTTCGACCGCAAAGGTCGCCACCAAGCCCACGATGTCGATGATCACCAAGCCCTCGAGATAGTTGAGCGCCGACGCCTTCTCCTGAGAGTAGTCCTCTGCGAGTCGCGTAGCATCGTCGCAAATGCCAAAGAACTCCTCGCTCATGGAGATGATGTCGGTGCTCTCGTAGCCGACTTCGCGCACGCGGCTAATCTCGGCGCAAAGCTCATCATAATAATTTGCAAGCTCGGTCATCTTTGCCTGATACTCATCGTCGTCGAGACGGACGAGGTTGAGGTCGTCACTTCCGTAACGCAAACCGTTGATGTATGAATCCACGGCTTTGAGCAGGTCATCTTGAGGCTGGCCCGCATCCTCGAGCTTAACGATTCGCTGCGTGGTACCGCGCACCAGACCGGCGTAATTGACCACGCGCGCCGTGCCCTGGATATCGGAGACGAGCAGCATAACATTGATGAAGAAGAAGATGAGAACTGCCGTGAGCACCATCATGAGCAGGCGCACCGCCTGGCTGGCCTTCTTGGCGACAGAAGTATTCACAAGTTCACTCCCCTAAATGACAAAAGAGCAGGTAGCACGCAGCGTGCTGAAATTCATGGGTGGTTAACTCTACCATATGGGCCAGCAGCCTCAAACTGCAGCAGACGCTCGTCCAAATTGGCGTGACGCTTGCCTTGTTGTTCTTGACCTGGCTGCGCTATCGGACATGCTTCTGGTCTTGGATCACCATGGGAAAGCTCATCCCGTTTTGTGCGTCTAGAGTGGGATGCGGCTTCCCAAAGGTGCCGTTAGGGGAAACTACATCCCGGTTTACTCCCTTGAAATGGGATGCCGTTTCCCGGAGGGGGTCCAGCGGGAAACGGCATCCCATTCTGGGCCCGAAAAGTGGGATACGGTTTCCGGCTGGCATGAAAAAGCCCCCACAGCTCATATGAACTGCGGGGGCTTATGCGTTGCGGCGTAGTTCCGGGTTGCCAGATCTACTCCAGCTCAAACGCTCCGGTGTAGAGCTGGTAGTAATACCCGCGCTTGGCGATCAGCTCGTCGTGGTTGCCGCGCTCGATGATGCGGCCGTGATCCAGACAGATGATCGCGTCGGAGTTGCGCACGGTGGACAGGCGGTGCGCGATGACAAACGTCGTGCGGCCCTCCATGAGCTTATCCATGCCCGCCTGCACGATAGCCTCGGTGCGGGTGTCGATGGAGCTCGTGGCCTCGTCCAGGATCATCGCCGGCGGATCGGCGACGGCGGCGCGCGCAATCGAGATCAACTGGCGCTGGCCCTGCGACAGCTGCGCGCCGTTGCCGGTGAGCATGGTGTCGTAGCCGTCGGGCAGACGGGTGATAAAGTCGTCCGCTCCCGCGAGCTTGGCCGCCTTGATGCACTCCTCGTCGGTGGCGTCCAGGTTGCCGTAGCGGATGTTGTCCATCACGGTGCCGGTGAACAGGTTCACGTCCTGCAGCACCACGCCCAGCGAGCGACGCAGGTCGGACTTGCGAATCTTGTTGACGTTGATGCCGTCGTAGCGGATCTTGCCGTCGGCAATGTCGTAGAAGCGGTTGATGAGGTTGGTGATGGTCGTCTTACCGGCACCGGTGGCACCGACAAACGCGACCTTCTGGCCCGGCTTGGCATATACGGACACGCCGTGCAGCACCTCGTGGTCGGGCGTATAGCCAAAGTCCACGTTATCCATGACCAGGTCACCACGCAGCGGCACGTACTCGATCTCGCCGGTCGCGCGGTGCGGGTGCTTCCATGCCCACATGCCGGTGCGGTGGTCGGCTTCCTCGAGCTGCCAGGTGTCGGGATTCACCTGTGCGTTGACAAGCGTCACGTAGCCCTCGTCGGCCTCGGGCTCCTCGTCGAGTAGCTCAAAGATACGCTCGGCGCCGGCAAGGCCCATGACCACGGCGTTGATCTGCTGCGAGATCTGGCCGATCTGGCCGCAGAACTGCTTGGTCATGTTGAGGAACGGCACCACGACGGCGATGGAGAGCGCCATGCCCGAGAGGCTCAGGTTGGGCACGCCCAGCGCCAGGAAGATGCCGCCGGTCAGCGCGACCAGCACGTAGAGCAAGTCGCCCAGGTTTCCGAGGATCGGCATGAGGATGTTGGCGTACATGTTGGCCTTCTGCGAGACCTCGAAGAGCTTCTCGTTGCGCTCGTCAAAATCGGCCTCGGCGGCGGACTCGTGACAGAACGCCTTGACGACTTTCTGGCCGTTCATGACTTCCTCGATATGGCCCTCGACCACGCCGAGCTCGGTTTGCTGCGCGATAAAGAAGCGCGCGGAGTTGGAGCCGAGCAGCTTGGTCATAAAGGTCATAAAGGCGATGCCGGCAATGATGACCAGGCACATCCACGCGCTGTAGTACAGCATGATGAAGAACACGGTGACGATGACGATGATCGTCATGAGCAGGTTGGGCAGCGACTGGCTGATCATCTGGCGCAGCGTGTCGATGTCGTTGGTGTAGTGGCTCATGATATCGCCGCGCTGGTGCGTGTCGAAGTAGCGGATCGGCAGGTCCTGCATGCGGTTGAACATCATCTCGCGCAGCTTCTCGAGCGAGCCCTGCGTGACGATAGCCATGGCGCGGTTCCAGAAGAGCGAGGACAGGACACCGACGCCGTAGATGCAGGCGAGGGTGGTCACGAGCTGCAGAATCTTGGGCTGTGCGGCTTCCCAATCGCCCGACTGCCACGATTCGCTAATAATCTGCAGGGCGCTCTGCAGGAAGGTCGCGCCGATGGAGTTGATGATGGCGCAGAGCACCACGCCGGCGACGACAAGGGGCAAAAGCACGGGATAGAAGCCAAAGAGCGTCTTGATGAGGCGCGACATGGTGCCGTCCTTACGGTTGAGCGCGCGCTCGGCGGTCGTTGCCTTACTCATGTGCCTCGCCTCCTTCCTGGGTCTGAGCTTGCGTTGCGGATGCCTCGGTGTCGGCCTCGACGGCCCCTTCGCCCTCGGCAGACATCTTGTTTTGCGAGGTAAAGGTCTCTCGGTAGATCTCGCTCGTCTTGAGCAGCTCTTCGTGGTTGCCGATCTGTGCGATGCGGCCGCCCTCCATGACAATGATGCGGTCTGCGTCCTGCACGGAGCTGATGCGCTGGGCGATGATGAGCTTGGTCGTGTTGGGCAGATAGCTTGCCAGGCCTGCGCGAATCTTGGCGTCAGTCTTGGTGTCGACGGCGCTGGTGGAGTCGTCCAGGATCAAGATCTTGGGGCGACGCAACAGGGCGCGTGCAATGCACAGGCGCTGCTTCTGACCGCCCGAAACATTAGAGCCGCCCTGTTCGATCCAGGTGTCGTAGCCCTTGGGGAAGCCGTCGACAAACTCGTCGGCGCAGGCCAGGTGTGCGGCCTCGCGGACTTCCTCGTCGGTGGCGTTCGGGTCGCCCCAACGCAGGTTCTCGGCGATGGTGCCGCTAAACAGCACGTTTTTCTGCAGCACCATGGCGACCTGGTGACGCAGCGCGTCCAGGTCGTAGTCGCGCACGTCCACGCCGCCGACGCGCACGGTGCCCTCGGTGACATCGTACAGGCGGGCGATCAGGTTCACGAGCGTCGACTTGGCCGAGCCGGTGCCGCCGATAATGCCGATGGTCTCGCCGCTCTTAATATGCAGGTCGATATCGTCGAGCGCCTGGCGGCGGGCATGCTCGGAATACTTAAAGCTCACGTGATCGAAGTCGATGGAGCCGTCGGCAACCTCGTGCACGGGCTCGGTCGGGTTGGCGATCGTGGGCTCGGCGGCCAGCACCTCGGTAATGCGGTGCGCCGACTCGTCTGCCATGGTTACCATGACAAAGATCATCGACAGCTGCATTAGGCTCATCAGAATCTGGAAGCCGTAGGTAAAGATGGAGGAGAGCTGGCCCACGTCGAACAGGGTGCCCTGGCTCGTGATGATGAGCTTGGAACCCAGGTAGATGATGACGACGAACGCGCCGTTGACGCAGATGTTCATCATGGGGTTGTTGAAGGCGAGCAGCTTCTCGGCGCGGGTG
>URIJ01000075.1 GCA_900547835.1 uncultured Collinsella sp. | reverse complement strand
CAGATATAAACCCCGTGGAAGTCTTCCTTACAGCACAGACATGACCGCAGCTTCGATACCGTCGGCGTCCAAACCGTACTTGTGCAGCAAATCGACCGCAGGGCCGGACTCGCCGTACACATCGCGTACGCCGACGCGTCGTATCGGCACCGGATGCTGCTCCGCGAGCACCGAAGCCACGGCCTCGCCAAGACCACCGATAATCGAATGTTCCTCGGCGGTGACCACGCGACCGGTCTTCTTGGCGCTGGCAACCACCAGGCGCTCATCAAGCGGCTTGATCGTGTGCATGTTGATGACCTCGGCGTCAATACCATCGGCAGCGAGCGCCTCGGCAGCCTCAAGCGCCTCGGCGACCATGAGGCCACAAGCGATGATGGTCACATCGGACCCCTCGCGCACGACCACGCCGCGGCCAATCTTGAACTCATAGTCCTCGCGGTCGTTGATGACCGGTGTTGCCAGGCGGCCGAAACGCATGTAGACCGGACCTTCATACTCATAGGCGGCGCGCACGCAAGCACGAGCCTCGACGTCATCGGCGGGAACGATCACCGTCATACCCGGGATCGTGCGCATGAGCGCAATGTCCTCGCAGCACTGATGTGTGGCGCCGTCTTCGCCGACCGAGATGCCCGCATGCGTGGCGCCGATTTTGACGTTGAGGTGCGGGTAGCCAATGGAATTGCGGACTTGCTCGTACGCGCGGCCGGCGGCGAACATGGCAAAGGTGCTCGCAAAGGCAACGTGGCCCGTGGTCGCAATGCCGGCGGCAAGTCCCATCAAGTTGCTTTCGGCAATGCCGGCATCGTAGAAGCGCTCAGGGTGCGCAGCCTTAAACTTACCGGTCTGCGTGGCGGCGGCCAAGTCGGCATCGAGAACCACAAAGTCATCGCGCTCATTGCCCAGCTCGACAAGTGCCTCGCCATAGCTAACGCGCGTGGCGACTTTCTTGACGTCTGCCATTAGAGCTCCTCCCCTGCTGCTGCGAGCTCGGCCATGGCCTGCTCAAACTGCTCATCGTTGGGTGCCTTGCCGTGCCAGCCCACCTGGTTTTCCATAAAGGAAACGCCCTTGCCCTTCACCGTCTCGGCGATAATGGCCACGGGCGAGTCGCTCACTTTGCGGGCCTCGGCAAAGGCGGCGGCAATCTGCGCCATGTCGTTACCGTCGGCGAGCTCGATCACATGCCACTTAAAGGCGCGGAACTTGTCGGCAAGCGGCATAGCAGAGTTAACTTCGTCGATACTGCCGTCAATTTGCAGGCCATTGTGATCGACGATAGCAACGAGGTTATCCAAGTCGTGGTTGCCGGCGAACATGGCCGCCTCCCACACCTGGCCCTCCTCGCACTCGCCGTCGCCCAGCAGCGTGTAGACGCGGTAGCTGTCACCCCAGTGCTTTGCGGCGAGCGCCATTCCAACCGCGGCGGAGATGCCCTGGCCGAGCGAGCCGGTAGACATGTCGACGCCCGGCGTGTCATTCATATTGGGATGGCCCTGCAGGCGGCTGCCGATATGACGGAGCGTCTCGAGCTCCTCCTTTGGAAAGAACCCGCGTTCGGCGAGCACGGCATAGAGTGCCGGAGCGCAATGTCCCTTGGAGAGCACAAAGCGATCGCGCTCGGCGCGGCCCGGATTCGCCGGGTCGACATCCATTTCCTCAAAGTAGAGGTAGGTCATAATGTCGGTGGCGCCAAGCGATCCGCCCGGATGCCCCGACTTGGCGGCGTGAACCGCAGTCACGACACCCTTCCTGACCTCATTGGCGACCTTCGCCAGTTCCTGGTTGGTCATACGAATTCCTCTCTTGAGAACAACCCCGGCACTGGATGATGCGATGCCGAGGCAATTCACTCGTTTAAGCCCGCGCGACGACCTTTTCCCAGTCGTCCTCGAAGGAGGCGAGACCTTGATCGGCCAGCGTGTGGTGCAGCCACTTCTTGAGCGCGGCCATAGGCACGGTCGCGATGTCGGCGGAGTCAACGTCTTCCCGCGTCAGCTCCTTCTCGATACCCAGGCCACCCTGGGCCTCAGCCTTGTGCTCAATGCCACAGGCGGCGCATTCATTTTGAATCGTCTTCTGAGCCATATACGTGTGGGCGATACCCACGGTACAGACGGCACCGCCTGCGATCCTCATTTTTCAGATGGCGTGCCAGACGGAAATTTCACCCTAAAACACAAAAGCCCCAAGTCAACAAAAGCCAGGAGCCTTTGCCAACTTGGGGCATTACGAGTCGCCGCCGCACAGGCAACGACGACCCTTACTCCTTCTGCATCAACCGATATAGGCAACTCGGCTTGTCCGGTTACGGCAGAATGTGGAATCCAAGCGTTTCGATATCACGCGCGAAACCCTTAACGGTGTCGAGTGAGTACTCCATGAGGTCCTTACCGACGTTCTTGCGCTTGGCCAGGATGCCGTTGGGAACGGTAATGATCTGGCACCCCACGGACTCGGCCTGATAGATATTCAGCAGCTCACGGGTAGACGCCCAGAGCACCTCACACTGCGGCTTTGCCGCGGCCTTTTTGACAGACTCAGCCATCAACGGCAGCGGATCAACGCCGGTATCGGCAATACGGCCGGCGAAGATAGAGATGATGGACGGCGTCTCAGCGGAGACAGCGTCCACAAACTCATCGACCTGCTCGGGAGTAAAGATCGTCGTAACGTTTACCTTAATGCCGTCGGCGGAAAGACGTTTAACGAGCGCCGCGGTCGACTCACCCTTGGTGTTGAGTGCGGGAATCTTGACATACACATTGTCAGCCCAAGTCGCAATCTCGCGAGCCTCGGCCTCCATGCCCGCCTCATCGTCCGCAAAGACCTCAAACGAAACCGAGACATCGGTGATATGCTCGAGCACGGTCTTGGCGAACTCGCGGTAATCGGTCACGCCGCCCGCCTTCATAAGCGAGGGATTAGTCGTAAAGCCCTGAACGTTACCGTTCTCGGCCATGTCGAGCATGCCCTCGAGATTGGCACCGTCGGCAAATACCTTGATTGCCATAATGTACTCCTTACATACATGATGATATAGAAATGTACGGACTGAATTGTTTGTCAAAAGTGCCGCCGCGTCAGAGCGGAACGGAGAACCCCTTAATCGAGTTCGATCTCGAGGCGATAGAGGTCGGCGCGGTAGAACGACTCCACATACTCACGGGGCACGTTCTGCTGGTCATGAGAAACCCTCGTAATGTTAAGCAACGGAGCACCGACACTGATGCCCAAAAGCTCGGCCTGCTCGTCGGTAGCAACGCAAGCTCCAATCTTTTGGCTCACACGGCTCCAGCGAATATCGCACGAGTTATTGAGATAAGCGCGAAGTGATTCCTTGGAAAAGTCGCGTTCCGCAATATGCGGGACATAACCGTCTTCGTAATAAATCGTCTCAAGATAGAACGGACGATCGCCCGACACGCGCACACGGCGAAGGCAGAAGGCCTTTGTGCCCTCAGCCAAGCCCAGCTCGCGGGCAACGTGCTGGGGCATGGTCACAACGCCAGACTCAATCAAGCGTTTTTGAGGCACTGCAAACTCGTCCACATTCTTTTTGATATAGCTCGAGACACGCTTAGGCGAGCTAAGTGGCACGTTGGCAATGACCTCGGATCCGCGGCCGCGCTTCTTCTCAATCAAGCCATTATTAGAAAGCAGCTCCATCGCTTTGCGCGCCGTTGCACGCGAAACGTCATAGCGCTTCATAAGATCACTTTCGGAGGGAATGTAATCACCAATCTTGTAGGCACCGCTCGTAATTCCCTGGAACAAGATATCGTACAGCTGAGAATACAGCTGTTCCTTGCCGCTAAAATCGAGCTCAGACGTTTCGGTCATCATCCCTCCCCTATCTGGAACAGTTCTCTAAATCCTTGACATCAGGCGCTGTCTTTTAATAAATGTTATCTGCAAAATCTCAAAAGACACACATCGATAACCCTGCCCGCGCATATTTCATTCCAGCCGAGCATACTTCACCAACTCACCGCTAGCTTGGGGCATTCCTTATGCAAAGAATGCCCCAAGCTACCTCTAGCGCGCGCCGAAAAGCTTGCGCGGGCTGGCACTCGCGCCGATACGATCGGCACCGGCGCCCGACATAAGTGCAAGATCTTCTTTCGTGCGAACGCCGCCCGATGCCTTAACCTTTACACGGCCGCCCAACTCTTGAGCAAACAGATAGACATCCTCAACCTGGGCACCAGCCGTACCAAAGCCCGTAGACGTCTTAATAAAGTCTGCGCCGGCAGCCTCGACGGCATGACAGATCGGCTTTTTGGTTTCCTGCGCCAAATAGCACGTTTCGACAATGACCTTGAGCGTCGCATTGGGCACGGCCTCGCGCACGGCTCGAATATCGTCCTCGATGGCCTGGTAATCGCGGGCTTTGACCATACCCTGATCAATCACCATGTCGATTTCGGAGGCACCGTTGGCGTAGGCATCGGCCGCTTCAGCGGCTTTCGCAGCGCTCGTCATATAGCCAAGCGGGAAAGCGATGACCGTGGTAAGCGCAAGGTTGGGATAGGCCTTGTGGGCACGGGCGATATACGAAGGCGGGATGCATGCGCTGGCACAACCGTACTCGAATGCCTCGGCACAAATGGCATCAATCTGATCCCAAGTCGCCGTCGGCTTAAGCAATGTATAGTCGATGCGCGAGCAGAGGTCCTCATCGGTAAGCTCTGCCCCCGCCTTGGCGGCAATGGCGGCAACCGACGAAGGATCGTCCAGATACTTATCGACCTTGGCCAAAAAGCCCGGATAGTCAACGGTATCGACATTGGTCACGTCAAGCTCAATGGTATGACCCAGCTCAAACGTATCATAGCCGCGGTTTTTGATGCGGTCGACAAGGATATCCAGATCGACCAGGTCGTCGCCCTTGCTACGATCTTCGAGCACATCGCCCTTGTGATAATGCGTCACAATGTGCGCAAGATGACGCGTCGGCTTAAGATCGCGAGCACGGTAGCGCTTGCTGATCATAACGGGATCGGCGACAAGACGAATCGTGAGCACACGGTAGCCGTGCTTGTCTGCCAGCTCGGCGAGCTTGTCGTGCTGCTTGGCGGAAAACGGATAATCGCACATAATCTGCGGCCCATCCGCCATGGTGACATCGAGGCGACGGAACCACTCCTGAAGAGCGTTCGCATCAACCTGCGCCTTTTCCTCGGCATTGTTAAAGCCGTACGTATCCCAATACTCTTCTTTAACGTCGTCAAGCGAGACGCTCAAAAAGCTCTCGGATGTATGGCGAGCCTTGATGCGATCTGCCAAATCGGTTTTGCCCGTAGCCGGAGGTCCGGCAAGCAAAATCAGCGTCTTTTCCATGCTAGGAAACCCTTCTTACTACCCGATTATTTGCCACGAAGCTGGTCTTTGGAGATAGCAAGCATCTCGGTAACCTTGTCCATGTAATACTTGATAGCCTCATCGTCTTTCGCTTCGGCGGCAGCCGCACGCTTCTTGTTGTACAGCTTGACCAGTGCCGCAGACGCCTTGCCCATCGTGCGATTGACTTCCAGGCTTTGCTCGTATGCCTCAACGGCCTCGTCGACCATGTTGGCATCGGCATAAAGCTTGCCAATCTCGTTTAGAACGTTTGCGGCAGCGACACCCTCCTTGCCCTCGAGCTCGGAACGCTTTGCCTTAACGGCGTCGAGAACGGCATCTCGATCGAGAACGGGTGCGGTCTCGGCTGCAGCGGAGGCCACCTTCTCCTTTTTCTTGCCAAATCCAAACAAACCCATTGGAAACCTCCACTAGCAGTAATAAACGAAGGGGGTTGTTCCCCTGCCGGGGACCAGGCACAGGAACAACCCCCTTAAAGAAAGACTTGGACCTTCGTCAGGCGCTACAAGAATCCTTATGCGATACCAAAGACGCTGAGGATGGACTTGATGGCCATGAAGAAGAAGCCGGTGACGACGGTGTCGACGTCGGTGCAGGTCATGTTCACGAAGCCAATCTGAGCGAGCATCGGGGACAGGAGCGCAGGCAGGATCATGATGAAGATGCCGTGGAAGATGCAGCCGATGATGGCGCCGCGACGACCGTCGATGGCGTTACCGAAGACACCAGCAGTGCCGCCGGCGAAGAAGTTGGACATAACACCGGGGATGACGAGGGTGCCCATGAGGCCGGTGATAGCCATGCCGATCAGCGAGCCAAGCGTGGTGAACACAAAGCCGAAGATAACGGCGTTAGGGGCATAGGTGAACAGGACAGGGCAGTCCAGAGCGGGGCGCGCATCGGGGACGAGCTTCATCGAGATGCCCTGGAAGGCGGGGACGAGCTCGGCGAGCAGCAGGCGGACGCCGGCGAGCAGGACGTACAGACCGACGACGAACTGCATGGCCTGGAGGAAAGCGTAGACCATGAAGTTGGTGGCGCCGCAGTAGTCAGCAGCAGCGGCGGGACCAGCGAAAGCAGCGACGACCAGGTAGAAAACGATCATGACCAGGCCGACAGCAGCGTAGGTATCCTGGAGGAAGGACAGGGACTGCGGAATCTCGAGGTCCTCGGTGGACTTGGACTCCTTGCCGCCAGCGAGCTTCTTGGTGATGCTTGCGATAAGGGCGGTGAACATATAGCCAAAGGTGCAGAAGTGACCCAGGGCGATGTCATCGGACTCGGTGATCTTGCGGACAACGGGCTGAGCGAAGGCAGGCATGAGGGTAGCGAAGGCGCCACCGACGATGGAGCTGACGACGATCAGGGGGATACCGCGCAGACCGCAGAAGAAGGCGAACACGACGCAGAGCGTGGACTCCCACAGAAGGGCCTGGCCAGTCAGGAACACATACTTAAACTTGGTGAAACGAGCGAGAATGATGTTCACCACGAAGATGCCAGCGAGGCAGATGGCGATCTCGGAGCCAAGGCCGAGGTCGGTCATTGCCTGACCGTTGATGCCCTCGATGGAAGCGACGACGGCGGTCATGCCGTTGAAGCCGAAGGCGGAGTTGAACATATCGCCAAAGTAGGCAAGAGAGCCCTGCATGACGCTCGAGCCGGCAGCCAGAACAAGGAAGCCGAGCATCGTCTTAAACGTGCCGAGCAACACATCGTTGGCCGACTTCTTCTGAAGCACAAGGCCCAGGCAGGCGACGAGACCGATAACAACGGCGGCCTGCGTCAGGATGTTATTGATAATAAACTCAAGAACAGCCATGTTGTACACCCCTTTTTCTCATGTACATTTCTATCAATCTAGGCGAAGAGGCCCTTACTCTAGGACGCCCATCTCCTTGAGCACCGGGGTCAGCTTTTCCTCGATTTCCTTCTTATCGACAAGACGCTTGAGGAACACGCAGGGAAGACCGGTGTTGTAGCTTTCGATCTGCGTCTTGAAGTTCTCGGCAGCGACGATCATGTCGAAGCCCTTAGAGGCGCCCGCGGCGCTGGAAACGCTGTCGTGGTCCATCTTGCACTGGACCCCGAGCTTCTTCATGACCTGCTCAATAGCCATCTGGCAGGCAAAGCTGCTTCCAAGACCATTGCCGCAGCAGCACAAAATCTTGACCATGTTCATTTCCTTTCCTTTGGGGGCACGTGCCCCACCTCGGGGTAGATGCGGGCGAATACATAGACTCGCCCGCACCAAGCGACACTGTTTTACGCTGCCGCACCCGTAAATGCCTGATAAATCTCGTCGGCATCATCAGAAGCGACGATCTGCGCAATCTTGTCCTCATCCATAAAGATGCCAGCAAGTACCTGCATAGCCTCAATATGTGAATTGGAATCCTCTGCCGCAAGTGCGACCAAAAGACGAACATCGAAGCTGTCTTCCGAGAACCTAACGGGCTTCTTCAGAACCGTCACGGCAAGCTGACCTTTAATGCAGCCATCCTCGGGGCGACCGTGAATCAGCGCGACGTCTTCGGTGAGCACATAGTAGGGACCCATCTCGTTGGTGGCGCGGATAATCTCATCCGCATAGCGATCCTCGACGTAACCGCCCTCGTTGAGCGGAGCGATGGCGAGCTTGATCGCATCCTGCCAGGAATCGACAGAATCGGCAAGGCGAACGTTTTCGCGCTTGAGCATCTCCGTAATCTGCATCGGTGCGCCTCGTCCCTAAGCGACGATATTCTTGAAGAGGCTGATGCGATGCTCGACAACCTCTTCGACGGCCTTCTGAGCAGGCATAACCATGTTGCGGTTGGAGGCGTTCTCCTTGAGCTCGTCATAGCACTGCTTGGAGGTCTTGTTCCAGTTGACGAGCAGATCGGTACCAACATTGAACTTACGGATACCCAGGTCGATGACGTGACGAACGTCCTCGTCCTTAACACCGGTGCCACCATGGATGACCAGGGGGAAGCCGTTCACGGCATCGCGGATCTTCTCGAGCTGATCGAAGGAGATGTTGGTCTTGGACTTGTACTGACCATGGTTGGTGCCGATAGCGACGGCAAGGGCGTCGATGCCGGTCTTCTCGATGAACTCAACAGCCTGCTCGGGATCGGTATAGCGCACGTCGGCATCGGCGACGGCGACGCCATCCTCGGTACCGCCGACGGTACCGAGCTCGGCCTCAACGGAAGCGCCGTGGGCCTGAGCCATCTCGACGATGCGTTTGGTACCAAGGATGTTCTCCTTGAAGGGAAGCGCGGAGCCGTCAAAGATTACCGAGCTATAGCCGGCCTCGAGAGCCTTGCGGATCTCGTCGAAGTTCTTGGCGTGGTCGAGGTGGAGAACAACGTTGACGCCGTACTCCTCGGCCATGGACTTGCACACAGCAACCAGGTTGCGGTGACCGACATAGCTAGCGGTGCCCTCGGAGGTCTGGATGATCACGGGGGTGTGCAGGCGAGCCGCGACGCGAATAATCGACGGGCACATCTCGAGGTTATGGGTGTTGAAAGCACCAACGGCCATGTTGAGCTGGTTAGCCTCTGCCAGAACTTCGCGCAAGGTTACGTACATAGTGTTTGCCTCCTGTTGTCTCCACTGGATGTATCAAGTGGCGACCGCACAGGGGGTGCCGGTCGCCGTTCTTGATCGACAACTAGGTCATCACAAACGTCCGTATATTCGGATGTCCGTATGATATTTCGTTTGAAATGTTCCGATTTGACCGTTCACCTGACTTTTCCGACCGTTTACCCGTAAAAATAGGGCGCCCGCAACCCATGCGGACGCCCTTGTCTGTCAGCCGCTCTCAACCAAAACGGAGTGCAAGTTCAACTGGCTCGACCCCACCTCAATCTAGGCCACGGGACAAATTAATAGGTTGTGTTTGCCCCAAATCTTGAGTATTTGTTCGACAGAACGGCCCCTGCCGGCTCCTGCTAGACTGGTAGATTCCCAACCGTCC
>URIJ01000074.1 GCA_900547835.1 uncultured Collinsella sp. | reverse complement strand
CGGTATTGTCCCACAACCGGCAGTTAGGGACGTTCCTTTTGTGCCGGCAGAAAGGGACTGTCCCCAACTGCCGGGCGGGAGCGTTTAGCGGTACAGCTGCCGACTGGGCAGGCTGAGCTGGTATCCTTATGCGGTATTGTCTCGATTCGTTAGGATTGCATGTGAGAGCTGCCACTGTCCTTCGTTCAGCTATATATCGCGCCTTGGCCGTTGCGCTTACCGCACTCGCCGTACTGAGCGCCGTCGCGCCCGCCCCTGCCTTTGCCGCCGACTCCGATCAGCAGGTCAAAACGGTCCGCGTCGGCTGGCTCGTCAACAACGAGGGCTTCCAGAACGGCACCCCCGGCGAGCGTCTCTCGGGATGGGGTTACGAGTACCTCCAGACCCTGTCGTACTACACGCCCGGCTGGCGGTACGAATACGTCTCCGGCACCTTCACCGAGCTTATGGACATGCTCGAGGCAGGCGAAATCGACCTTATGCCAAACATCTCCTACTCCGAGGAACGCGCCCAAAAGCTGCTCTTTTCCTCGAACCCCGAGGGCACCGAGCGCTACTTCATCTACGCCAAGCCCGATCGCGACGATCTGGCCAAGGGTGACCCCCGAGCGCTCCAAGGCCTTACCATCGGCTGCAACCCCGACGTTATGCAAACCTTCGTTGGCCAGCAGTGGCTCGCCAACGAAGGCATTACCTGCACCTATAAAGAAATCGACACTGGCGGTGCCCTCTTTGACGCGCTCGCAAACAACGAGGTCGATGCCATCATCATGAACGACACGACCTCGTCGCCCAGCGCCTCCCCCATGTTCTACATTGGTTCGAGCGACTACTTTTTTGCCGTCCCCAAAAGCCGCCCCGACCTGATGGACGACATCAATGCCGCCATGTCGGCAATCGCCCGCGTCAACCCACGCTATATCGACGAAGTCAAATCTAACTACTCGGCCCAAAACAGCGGTTCATCATCGCTCAACGGCCCCGAACGTTCCTGGCTCAAAACAAATGACAACACCATCACGCTCGGCTACATTACGGGCAGACTCCCCTACTGCAACGAAGACGAAAACGGCGAAATGGAAGGCTCGCTCGCATCGCTTGCGACGACGTTGCACGATAAATTTGGCATTACGGTCAAAACCGTCGCCTTTGATAGCTACAAGATGATGTCAAAGGCCCTGTCAAAGGGAAGCATAGACGTTGTGCTGCCGGTATACCGAGATTACTGGTTTGCCGAGCAATCAGGCGTTGTGCAGTCGGTATCGTTGGGGACCATATCCCTCACCGCCATCAACAGCGGAAGCAACCTGAACAAAGATCTTCAGAACATCGCCTGTACCAAATCATCGTTTGTCAACAAAAATGCACTTGAAAGCCTGTTCCCCACAGCGACCGTGACCGAATACCAATCCGACGATGAAGCGTTCGACGCCCTCAGAAAGGGAACGGCGCACTGCATCGTCGCTCCCAGCTCACGCATAAAAACCATCGGCGACCGTCATGATCTCAAGGACTACGAGACGGTCGAGCTCCCTGACACCTGTGAGCTCTCGTGCTGGATTTCGCGCGGAAAGCCCGAGCTGCTGGGAATCATCAACAAGGGCATCATCAATGCCGGAGAATCGCTCTCCGCAAGCAATTACTCCTCTACGTCGTACACGGCCCAGGAATCCAACACGCTTCAATTCCTTTATCGCAACCGCACCGCCATTGCCGCTACCCTCATCGGTATGTTGTCGGTCGGCATCGTCCTGCTCATCTGGGCACTCGTGCGCGCTCGAACCGAGCGCAAAAAAGCCGATGCTGCCAACGCCGCTAAGACGGCATTCCTCACGCGTATGAGCCACGACATCCGTACGCCGCTCAACGGTATCCTGGGCCTTATCGAGATCGAGGAATTGAAGGAAGGCGATATCCAGGTCGCCCGCGAGAGCCGTGCCAAGGCGCGCGTTGCCGCCAATCACCTGCTCTCGCTGATCAACGACATCCTCGAGATGGGCAAAATCGAAGACCGCAAGCTAACACTGGAGCATACGCCTTTTAACCTCAAAGAGCTCTGTGACGATACGCTGGTTCTGTGCAAGCTCCGCGCATCCGATAACGGCATCACCATGCAGGACAATAGTCTGCCGTACGCCACGGGGCCATACATGATCGGCAGTCCCACCCATATCCGACAGATCATGATCAACCTGTTAGACAACAGCATTAAGTACAACAAGCACGGCGGCTCCGTCACCTTTAGTTCAAAGACCAAGCCACTCGATAACGGGCGCGCGCTCTTTTGCTTTAGCGTTTCGGATACCGGCATTGGCATGACTTCCAAGTTTTTAAAGCATATCTATGAGCCGTTTGCCCAAGAAGGTGACGATGCGCGCAGCAAGTTCCAGGGAACCGGCATGGGCATGCCAATCGTCAAGTCGCTTATTGAACTGATGGGCGGCACCATCGAAGTCACCAGTGAGCTCCATGTGGGCACCTCGTTCTACGTGGAGATTCCGCTCGATATCGACGAGAATCCCCAGGCGCGGGCGAATACGGTTGAGAGTGCGCCCGACTGCTCGCTCGCCGACATGAACGTGCTGCTCGCCGAAGACAACGAATTGAATGCCGAAATTGCCCAGACGCTGCTAGAATCCGAGGGCGTCGTGGTCACCCGCGCCGCCAACGGCAACGAGGTCGTCGATCTGTACCTGTCGCATCCCGCCGGCAGCTTCGATGCGATCCTGATGGACATTATGATGCCGGGCATGGACGGCTATGAGGCAACCCGCACGATTCGTCTGAGCGAGAAGGTCGATGCAGCCGATATCCCCATCATCGCGCTCACCGCCAATGCCTTTGCCGAGGACGCCAAGGCGGCACACGATGCCGGCATGAACGCCCATCTGTCCAAACCGCTCGACTTTAACAAGCTCAAAAACATACTCGCCCGCATCAAGAAAAACGGATCCGTTTCGCTATAGTTTGTGCTCAACCACCACGCACGACCAGAAAGGAAACCAACGATGTTTAGGCCCTTACGTCGAAAGAAACGCGCCATCACTGACGAGGAAGCGCGCAAGTTGCTCGCCACCTGCAAGCGCGGCGTCTTTGCCGTCAACGGCGACGATGGCTACCCGTACGCCATCCCCGTCAACTACTTCTTTGACGCCGAGCGCGACAAGATTTATTTCCATGGCGCCAAGGCTGGCCACAAGGTCGACGCACTCAAGCGCGATGACAAGGTCTGCTTTACCGTTTACGGCAACGAGTGGTACAAGGACGGTGACTGGGCTCCCTACGTTATGAGCACCGTCGTCTTTGGCCGTTGTCGCCTGGCGAATGACACCCCCGCGTTTATCGAGGACAAAGTCCGCCAGCTCGCCCTTAAGTACTACCCTTCCGCCGAAGAAGTCGAAGAGGAGATCGCCAAGGACATCAAGGGCGTCCAGCTCTACGAAATTACGATTGAGCATCTCTGCGGTAAGCAGATTCAGGAAAAGTAAGCCCCTCAGCAGGCCTCATCAATAGCAATATGGCCCGGTTCCAACCCACCTTGGAACCGGGCCATATGCTTATGAAGCGTCGGCGGCGATGTGCGCTAGCGCCTCGACGAGCTCTTGCGAGCTCACAGGTTTGCTCAGGTGCGCGTTCATGCCCGCCTCACGCGAAAGCCTACGGTCGTCGGCAAAGGCGTTGGCACTCACGGCGATAATCGGCGTGGTCGCGGCATCCTCGCGATCGAGTGCTCGAATCTGACGCGTGGCCTCAAGGCCATCGATGCCAGGCATCATGATGTCCATCAACACCACGTCGTACTCGTGCGGTGCGCTCGCGGCAAACGCCTCAACGGCAGACTCGCCATCCTTAGCATGCGTCACGACGGCACCGGCACGGCTGAGCGTAAACTGCGCGATCTCGGCATTCAGATCGTTATCCTCTACGAGCAAAACGCGCAAGCCCTGGAGCGCATCGCCGTCTCCCGCATCCGCGGGAACTGCCTGAGGAATCTCGGAGCGGTCGCACTTCTCGAACGGCAGGCGGATGGTAAACGTCGTCCCCTGCCCCAAGACGCTCGTAAAGCTCATGGTTCCGTCCATAAGCTCCACCAGCTGTTTTGCGATAGGCGCGCCCAGGCCAGTTCCCGATGAGGCGCCTTCCACCTGTTGCTCCTCGCGGCAAAACGGCTCGTAGAGGTGCTGCTGGAACTCCTCGCTCATGCCAATACCGTTGTCGGCGATCGTGTATTCATAGACGGGGACGCCATCTACAGGTTCCACCTCGCGGCACACCAGGCGAACATAGCCGCCCTGGCGGTTGTACTTGACGGCATTGCCGGCAATATTGAGCAACAAGCGCTTGAGGTGCGTCACGCTCACCCGTGCATAGGGATGATCAAGCGTCTGCTGGTCGCAGATAATTGTCACCAGACGCTCCTCGGCCTGGCGCTCCAGAATATCGCGCACTTCACAGTTGAGTGCCACCAAATTTGTGGGTACGAGGTTCAGGTCGACCTGGCCGCTCTCCAGGCGACTCATATCGAGCGCCTCGTTGGCAAGGTCGAGCAGCAGTCCCGATGCCGTCCAAATTTTTGAGCGGCACTCAGTCTGCTTTTGCAGATCGTCCGCATTGGCATCGCCAACCTCGACCATGCCGCGAATGCCGTTGATGGGCGTGCGCAGATCGTGGCTCATGCGACGCAAAAACTCCGTCTTTGCCGAGTTGGCAGACGAGGCCTCACGCGCCGCCTTTGCCAGCTTGTCGCCATAGTCGCGCTCCTGCTGCAGCAAGTCCGTCAAACGTCGACGATCAGCGCGGCGACGCACCGTCACAACAACGGCTATAACACCGCTGTAGAGCGCCAGCACGCCGGCAGCAACAGCCGCGACAACCTCAAAGTAACGCCGCGCCGAGGCATAGGTGTACACATAGAATTTGTGCGCTTTTCCAAATGTGCCCAAATACCACTCGCCGTCGGCGTTAACCAATCTGACCTTACCAGCCAGGCATCGATCCTTAATACCGTCGACAATGAAGACATCCGTCGCAGGCAGATCGAACACGCCCAATACGGTGGGTTCAACGGCATTGGTCGCAACGACCTTGCCGTCGCTTTCGATCACGATATTGCCGCTATCGATGGTTTCATAGCCATCAAGCAAGCTCTGCAGTTTGAGTGTATTGCTTGCAACCGCCTTCGCGCTCTGATGCCTTACCGCGATAACGATGCCCTCGCCATCCTGCCGAGTCACGCAGCCAATGTCTGCGACCGAATCATCCGCAAGCGTGATGCGGGCGGTATAGGACTTAAGCGGATGAGTTGCCACCTCCAGCACGGGTGATTCTTTGAGATACGCAGCGAGCGACTCGTAGCCCACATCGCCCGTCGAGGACTCGGACACCAAATTGCCCGATGCGTCCGTCACGATCAGCGCGCTCACGTTGAACTGGTCGGCATATTGCTCCAGCATGGCGCTATCCACCGAACCGTCGCGCTCCATATCGCGGGCAGCCTCTCCGGCGATCTCCATAACGCGAATCAGGTTTTTGGTCGTATAGGCGCTGTTGAATGCATCGTAGGAAAGGCTCTGCGTCGCCACGTAATCGACAACGTCGGCAAAGCGCTGCTCGGCTTGGGCCGTCGTGTAACCGTAGCTCATCATGCCGGCAACAACCGAGAGCGCTATCCCCAGCAGAGCGACAAGGAGCCATGCCCCTGCCGAACGATTGCCCCGCTCCTGAGCAGCGTGGTCGGGCGCATCGATCATGACAGGCCCTCCATATTCAAAAATGGCGAAGGGTCATCGAAGTACTTTGACACCAGGCGTTCCATGGTGCCATCGGCAAGCATTTCTTGGTAGGCATGAGTGAGCTTGACGTCGATGCCGCGCGTATCGTTGATATCGAAAGCGGTGCCCAAACCAACCTCTAGCAGCGGCTCATCCAAAATGCGATATGTCACACCATAGTCTTTTTCGTAGGTGAGGAACGAGGACTCATGCGCGGCGATAGCGTCGACCAGGCCCTCGACGAGCGCCGGGTTCAGGTATGAACCGTCCGAAAAGCTGTAGAGTTCCTTGATCTGCGGAACGTTTTCATTTATGCGATTGAGCAAAATGTCCTCGGGCTTGGTGGTGGACTGAACCGCCACGATCTTATCCTCAAGATCGGCAAGCGTGTAGATATCGCTCTGGGGATCGACCGCGACCACCTGGCGGCTCGCAAGGTACGGGCCGGCCCAACGATATTCGTTTTCGCGACCCGTCATACTAAAGCTGCCCATGACACAATCGAGTTCGCCGCTCGCCAGCAGCTCTTTCTTCTTTTCCCAATCGATCATCTGGTATTTTGGCTTGTAACCAATGCGGGCCAAAGCCTCGGTTAATATCTCGACGTCCAGGCCAACGATATCGCCGTACTCGTCGGTATACACAAACGGTGGATAGAGGTCGCTTCCGACGTTGAGCGTCTTAAGGTCGTCGTCATCGCCTTTTGCCTGCGAGGCCGTGCTTTTTGCCGAAGAGGCCGAGGCGCCGTTGCTCGACCCAGAGCAACCCGTTATCGCCACGCCAAATACACCCACTATCGCGAGCGCAAGCAATAACGTTATGGCAACCGGGCGGCGGGGTCCTTTCATCAAGCTCCTGACGGTCCTGTTTGTTGGCAGCAATGGGCTAATAATAGCAGGCGGCATACGAGAACCGCCCAATGATTACGAACGCCTTACCATGTGGGGCCTTCTGGCCAATCTGACCAAAAGGCCCCTATACACAGAGAACGTTTGCTATGCATTAAAAACGTAACGATCCAGGCGGTCGCACGCCTCCTTTACGCGCGAAAGCGGCAGCGCCAGGTTCACGCGAATGTGACAGGGGCCGTGGAATGGGCGGCCGTCCTGATAGCCTACGCCCACGCGCGCACCCTCGTCGAGCAGCCACTGAATGTCGCGACCGTGTGCGCGGCACCATTCGGTGCAGTCCAGGAACACCATATAGGTGCCCTGCGGGCGCGAATAGGCCACGCCCTTAAAATGCTCGTCAACGTAATCGCAGAAATAGTCGACGTTGCCCTTGATGACCTCGTTGAGCTCGTCCACCCACTCGTAGCCCTGCGACTGGTAGGCACCGATGAGCGCATGCATCGAGAGGACATTCATCTCGTTGTAGTGAGTCTTGTTGGACACAGCGCACACGCGGTCGCGCAGCGTCTCGTTGTAGATGATGTGGTAGCTGCCAACCAGGCCCGCCAGATTGAAGGTCTTGCTAGGTGCATAAAGAGCCACCGTGCGCATGCGGGCGTCCTCGCTCACCGACTGCGTCGGAATATGCTTGTGCCCGGGACGGATGATGTCGGACCAAATCTCGTCCGAGATCACCACGCAATCGTGCTGGCGGTAGATGTCCATGGCGCGCTCGATCTCGTCGCGCTCCCATACGCGGCCGCAGGGATTGTGCGGCGAGCAGAACACCGCGGCATGGATGTGGTTTTGGGCGAGTTTGCGCTCCATGTCCTCAAAGTCCATGCGCCACACGCCCTGTTCGTCCAGCTTAAGCGGGCTATGGACAATACGGTAGCCCGCGGCCTCGATGGACTTGGTAAAACCGATGTAGGTGGGGCTATGGACTAGCACCGCGTCACCCGGCTGGACGTACGAGCGCAGCGTCGATACGACGCCGCCCAGCACGCCGTTTTCATAGCCGATATGCTCCGGCGCCAAGCCCTTGACGCCATTGCGGCGGCTCTGCCATTCGATGATGCGGTCGAAGTACTCGGGGCGCGGATTGAAGTAGCCAAACATGGGGTGCTGGGCGCGCTGAATGATGTGTTCCTGGACCGTGGGCACCGTGGCAAAGTTCATGTCGGCCACCCACATGGGAATGCGGTCGAAGCCCTCGTCGGGTGCGTTCGGAGCCATACCGGGGATCTCGCCCCAAGAGTCAACGGCGATGGCGTCCATGCCGTGGCGGTTGATGATTGAGGTGAAGTCGTATTTCATGCTGGGCTCCCGTGCAAAGCGGATTGGTTCGGTAGGCGTTATTGTCCACCAGGACGGGTGGTTTTGACACGGGTTTTAATGCCGAATTTGACCGGAGCGCAAACGCCGCAGTGGCTAGCTTTGCGCCTCGCTAACGTCTACCACGGTAAGCTGTGCCCCGTCGACCGTAAACGACGCGTCGAGCCCAGCATAAGCCAAGTGGTAGACACGATCGGGCTCGTGTTTGCTGCCGGCGCGGCGCGGATCCT
Organism: uncultured Collinsella sp.; assembly: GCA_900547835.1. Classification (GTDB taxonomy): domain Bacteria; phylum Actinomycetota; class Coriobacteriia; order Coriobacteriales; family Coriobacteriaceae; genus Collinsella. The sequence continues at coordinate 1,158 of URIJ01000074.1, read as the reverse complement.
GGCGAAGAACCTCGATCAGGCCGGACAGTTTTGCGGGCAGGACCTTGTCTTGCAGTGCCTGCGGAAACTCGACGTCGAGCTCTTGCCACGGAGCATCCTCAATCCATCCGCCCGTTGCGTCCGGATGACAGTCCGCAAACGGAATGTAGGGCTTGATGTCGTAGATGGGCGTACCGTCGCGCAGGTCGGCTCCCAGTACGTGAATGATGGGACCGTCAGCCGTGAGCTCAACGCGATCGAGCTTTACGCAAGTGAGGCCGATGGGATTAGGGCGAAACGGACTGCGCGTGGCAAACACGCCCACGCGTTCGGCTCCGCCCAGACGCGGTGGGCGCACGGTCTTCGACCACTTGGCATTGGTGCCAGTTTTGTCCTGTGTTTTGGCATCGGCAGCAATATCCTCTGCCGTGCCGCCGGGCGTTCCATTTTCAAAACGCCAAAGCAGCCATAAGTGCGAGAAGGACTCGAGCCCTGCAACCGCGGCACTAGAGGCAAACTCCGGCTCAAAGACAATGTGCCCCTCAAGATGAGGCGCCAAAAAGCTGTTGCGCGGAATGCCGAACTTCTGCGGCAGATCGGTATGTATGTGTGCAATAGGTTCCATGCCGGTCATTGTACGGCATGGGTGCGCGGGGCGCTGTGCGCAATTCCCTACTGCGGCCGCTGATTATGCAACCAACGGTTGCTTGGAAGGGCGCTAGCCGCCGCGTATGCTTAAGCCATCAACCGGCAGAAAGGAGCCGTCATGGCCTTTGCAGAAAAACTCATCGCCGTCCGCCGTGCCAACAATCTCACCCAAGAACAGCTTGCCGCCAAGCTCTACGTAACGCGCCAGGCCGTCAGCCGCTGGGAGCGCGGCGAGGTCACGCCGGGCATCGACATGATGAAGCTCATCGCAGCCGTGACCGGAGAGCCGCTGTCTCACCTGCTCGAAATGCCCGAGCACTACTGTGAGAGCTGCGGCATGATACTCACGCCCGACGACTGCGGCACCGACGCCACGGGCACCGCGACCGACCATTACTGCAAGTGGTGCTATGACCACGGCAAATACACCTACGAGACCACCATGGAGGCAATGATCGAGGATTGCGCCCCGCGCTTGGCACAAAACACCGGTATGTCGCTCGACGAAGCCGTCTCGCTCATGGGCGCCGT
>URIJ01000073.1 GCA_900547835.1 uncultured Collinsella sp. | reverse complement strand
GCGCATTCGGCGAGATACGTTTGCGAAAGTGGTTGGTTTTAGATTAGCGCTAACACGCAGGTCGCACGCCGCGTTCCTCGCCCTCGGGGAGGACGCGTGCGCGGCGGCCTGGGAGATGGACACCGTCGAGGGCGCCAGGGAGGACTCGGCCTGCCTGCTCACGCTGCTCCACCGCCCCAGCAGGCTCCAGCTGGCGCTCCCGCTCGGGGAGAAGACCTCCGGGTGCGTCGCGGCCGCCCTGGAGGGCGTCCGGGCGGTCCTCGGCGCCGACGGGACGCGCCGCGTGTTCCGCGCCGTGCTCACCGACAACGGCGCGGAGTTCTCCGACGAGCGGGCGATCGCGGACCTCGTCGGCGAGGGGCCGGGCGAGACGAGGCTGTTCTACTGCGACCCGCGCCGCAGCGACCAGAAGGGCGCCTGCGAGCGAAACCACGTCGAGATAAGGAAGCTGCTGCCCAAGGGCGCCGGACTCAGGTTCGACCGGCTCGCCCCGGCGGACCTGGCGCTGGCCATGTCGCACGTGAACTCCGAGCCCCGCGGCGCGCTCGGCTTCTCGACGCCCGCGCGCGCCTTCAGGGCGATGCTCGGGGACGATGCGGCGGCGCTGCTTGACGCCTACGGCGTGGAGGATGTGCCTCTGGCCGAGCTCGACCTGACGCCGGGACTCATCGAGAGGGCGCGCGCAGAGAGGGGCGATGCCCCGCTGGCCTAGCCTGAAGGCAAAACGGAATAGACTGACCGACCGTCCGGCTGAGTCTGGGAAGAGGTGCCGGGCGGAGGGCGGAGCATGGCCACCGGACCCATCGAAACACATCTCCACCGTTCCTTCAACTGGGAAAACGGCGCCCCGGACCCCAGGAGGGGCCGCGGGGGCGTTCGGCTAACTGCGGGAATGGCCTATTTGCTCAATGTGTTCGGCTGAGATCGGAAATCAACCAAACGATGCCGGTAATAGCCTCGAAATAATCGAGCGTTTCTGACGCACGGACACATGTGAGCGTCTAGCATATCCAGTCAAAACGGATTCACGAGCAAAGGGAGTCACAAGAGCATATGAAGCAATGGGTTGGACTGGGCAAGTTTCTCGCGGGGCACATGCAAATCATCGTTCCGATTTGTGTGGCGCTCGGCGTGCTCTTTCCTCAACAGATCGGCGTTCTCAAGCCCATCGTTCCCACCTTGTTTGCCTTTATGACGTTCCAAGGTGCGCTCAGCAACACCTTTCACCAGGTAGCCGAGGTGTTCCACCGTCCGCTGCACCTGATTCTGGCGTTGTTGGTCTCGGCGGCGCTTATTCCCATCGCGGCCTACGCCATGGGATCGTTGTTCTTTGGTTCCAACCCCAACCTTGTCTGCGGCATCGTGCTCGAATACAGTGTGCCCGTGGCAGTCACCGCTTTTATGTGGATCAGCATGTTCGGCGGCAACGGCCCGCTCGCGCTCACCATCATCCTGACGTCCTCGGTCATCTCCCCTGTGACGATTCCGCTTACGCTCAAGCTCCTGCTGGGCGCCACCGTCTCGATCGACGTGCCGAGCATGATGCAGAACATGGCCTTTATGATCGCCATCCCCGCCGTGCTCGGCATCGTGATCAACGAGCTCACGCGCGGATGGGGGCACGAAAAACTCTCCCCCGCGCTCTCGCCCGCCTGCAAGTTCATGATGATGGGCGTTATCGCCTCCAACTCCACCGCCATGAGCGAGTACGTGCTGCACATGAACGCGGTGCGCTTGGAAGTCGCCCTCTTTATTTTGGTCTTCGCCATCAGCGGCTTTGTCGTCGGCATTCTGGTCGCCCGCGCGCTGCATCTGCCATATAGCGAAACGACCACCATGTGCTTTACCTGCGGCATGCGCAATATCTCTTCGGGCGCCGTCATCGCCACGCAATACTTTCCGGGCGAAGTTGTGTTTCCCGTCATGTGTGGAACGTTGTTTCAGCAGGTGCTCGCCTCGCTTATCGGACACTTCTTTGAGCGTCTGACCGGCGAGGAGCGCGCCGCCCAGCGCAAGCGGGTCGAGGCCGGCCGCGATGCAATGGCGCGCTAAACCGTCCGCAGTGTGCGGGCGCTCACTTTACGATGTGAGCGCCTCCAGATGTGCGCGGAATCGCTCCGCATCGACATCGAGCGTGGTCTCAGCATTGACCTGAGCCAGCCGATACCCGACAAAGTAGGGTGAAACCACCCAGCGCGGAAGCGCCTTGGCAATGGTCCGGCCGTCCATGTGGTAGAAGAACAAGTTGTACGACTCTGCGCGACCACCATGGTGCTCGTTCAGGATATAGCGCAGAGCTACCTGAATCGCATCGGCGAAGAGGTCCGTCTCGGCTTGGTCTCGCGCGCCATCGCTGGCGGCGATTCCCTGCGGGGCTGAAACATTGACCTCAAAGAACCCCATAATCGGTTCGGTTGAGATGTTGACCGCAACCCTTCCCCTCTGCCAAACATCGATGCCTTCAAAGTTGGCTGAGGTCAGCGCCGCATAGCCGTCCTCCTGTTCCAAGCCCACAATCTGCATGTGTGGATGGACGAGGCTGCCGCCCGAAAGCGGACCCTTGTTCTTGTACATGAGCACGCTTCGATACTGCTGCGAATCGATCATCTGCTGCCAGCAATCCAGAGCAAACCTCATCACATGGTGGAGTTCATCCGGCTTATAGGTCACCAGGTCGGCATCGTGATCGGCCGACTCGATCAGCACGGTTTGACGGGTGGCGCGCAGGGTCTTGAACTTATTCTCGAGCCAGATGCAGTCACCGTCGCGCTGGATGATGTTGGTGAGCCCCTCCGTGTTGCAAAAGGGACACGCGGTACCGGGGCGACGGTTGTCGTCGGGCTTGCCGCTCGCCTGCTGAACATCGAATACCAGCGCCACGGGTTATACCTCCAGCGGCACGATCTTGGTGCCATGGAGCTCGGAGACGCCTAGCGCCGCCGCGACCGCGTCGCGATTTGCCGTAGTGATGCCGCCGCCGGGAAGGATGGTCAAACGATCGCCCGCATACTCGATTAAACGAGCCAGGTGATCGAAATTATCCTCGATCGACGTACCGGCAGCGCCGCCATGCGTGAGGATGCGCGTAACGCCGCAGTCGGCAAGTGTATCAATCGCATCGAGCTGAGCCTCGGGCGAGAGCTGGTCAAATGCCATGTGGAAGGTGATGTCGATGGGCTCACGCTTACATTCCTCGGTCGCGCAGCCCGCGGCCATCACGAGAGCGCCCAACGTAAGCTCGTCGAGCGCCCATCCGCCAGCGCAGGGCTTGCAGCTGCCAAAGACCAAGCCGTCAACGCCGGCGCTTACGGCAAGGCCCAGGTCCATCTCCATCATGCGCAGCTCATCCTGGTTGTAGTGAAAGTCGCCGCCACGCGGACGGATCATGCACATCACCCGTGCATCGTGTTCGTGGGCATAGTTGGTCGTAGCGCTGATAACGCCGGCCGAGGGCGTGGTACCACCGACGGCAAGGTTATCGCACAGCTCGATGCGCCTTGCACCGGCCTCGATAGCCGCCGGCACCCGCTCAAAGTTCTCGGCACAAAACTCGTACAGCATAGATAGACCCCCAAAGACAGCAGATGTTTTCCGACGGGCATTGTCACACATCCCCATGAAGTTGCGGTGGAATAGGGACTCTTTTGGCCTCTGGAGCCCGTATTCAGTCCCTATTTCACCGCAACTTAAAAAGGGGCGCTGACTGAGATAGTCAGCGCCCCTTTTGTTAGGTGGGTTAGCCTCCGAGGTAGGCTTTGCGGACGTTGTCGTCGTGCAGCAGCTCTTGACCAGTGCCGGTCATGGTGATCTTGCCGGTCTCGAGCACGTAACCGCGTGTGGCGATGGAAAGCGCCATCTGCGCGTTTTGCTCGACCAGAAGCACCGTGGTACCGGCCTTGTGCAAGTCCTCGACAATCTGGAAGATCTGTTCGATCAGAATCGGTGCCAGACCCATGGAAGGCTCGTCGAGCATGAGCAGTTTGGGGTTACTCATAAGGGCGCGCCCCATAACGAGCATCTGCTGCTCGCCGCCTGAAAGGGTGCCGGCGACCTGGCGACGACGTTCCTTCAGGCGCGGGAACTGCTCGTAGACGCGCTCCAGGCCCGGAGCCACCGTGGACTTGGGCTGCGTGTAGGCGCCCATCTCCAAGTTCTCCTCGACCGTCATCTGCAAAAAGGCACGACGGCCCTCGGGGACCTGAGCCAGGCCCTTGCCCACCAGCTTGTCGGCAGGCGTATGGGTAATGTCCTCGCCCATAAACTTGATGGAGCCGGTCTTGGAGCGCAGCAGGCCCGAGACAGTCTTGAGCGTTGTGGACTTGCCGGCACCGTTCGCACCGATCAGGGCCACGATCTCGCCCTCGTTGACGTTAAAGGAGATGTCCTTGATGGCGTGGATGGCGCCGTACCAGACGTTGATGTTGTAGACGGAAAGCATCGGCTCTGCCATTTAGTTCTCCCCCTTATCCTGCTTGCCCAGATACGCCTCGATAACGGCGTCGTTGTTCTGGATCTCCTCGGCCGTGCCCTTGGCGATGACCTTGCCAAAGTTAAGCACGCAGATGCCCTCGCAGATGTTCATAACGAGCGACATATCATGCTCGATAAGCATGATGGCGATGCCGAAGGTGTCGCGAATCTTAACGATGTTCTCCATGAGCTCCGCGGTCTCGGACGGGTTCATGCCGGCGGCAGGCTCGTCGAGCAGCAGCAGCTTGGGGTTGGTGGCAAGCGCGCGGACGATTTCCAGACGACGCTGAGCGCCGTAAGGCAGCGATCCGGCCTGCTCGTTTGCCAGGTGCTCCATGTCAAAAATGGACAGTAGCTCCATGGCGCGCTCGTGGGCGGCCTTCTCGTGCTTCCAATACGTCGGCAGGCGCAGCACACCCTCAAAACCGGAGTAGCGCTCCTGGTTGTGCAGGCCGACCTTAACGTTGTCCTCCACCGTCATGGTGTTGAACAGGCGAATGTTCTGGAACGTACGGGCAATACCCATGCGGTTGACCTGATAGACCGACTTGCCCGAGGTGTCCTCGCCATCGAGAAGGATGGTGCCGTGCGTGGGCTGATACACCTTGGTGAGCAGGTTGAAGACCGTGGTCTTACCGGCACCGTTGGGTCCGATCAGACCGGCGATCTCGGTCTTGCCGATAGTCAGGCTAAAGTCGTCGACTGCCTTAAGGCCGCCGAATTCAATGCCCAGGTGGATGCACTCGAGTGCCGGGCGCTCGCCCAGGTCGCGGTCGGGAACGATGGCGCCAGAAGGATACGGGACCATCTTGCCCTTGTTGAACTCAAATTTACTGGGCATCGGCTGCCACCTCCTTCTTGGAAGCAAAGCGGTCCTTGATGCGACCGAAGAAAGCCTTGAGCTGCGGGTTGTTGGTAAAGATCATGACCAGGATCAACACGATGGCGTAGATGAGCATGCGGTAGTCCGAGAACTGACGGAGCAGCTCGGGAAGCACCGTGAGCAACGCCGCCGCGATGACAGAGCCGCGCATATTGCCCAGACCGCCCAGGACCACGAACACCAGAATGAGGATGGACGTGTTGAAGTCGAACTTGGTGGCGGAGAGCTGCGAGAAGTTACCGCCGAAGAGAGCTCCGGCAGCACCGGCGAGGGCAGCGGAAACCACGAAGGCGATCATGCGGTACTCCGTGACGGAGATGCCTACGGACTCGGCTGCAATCTTGTTATCGCGCACGGCCATAATGGCACGGCCGGTACGGCTGCGGACCAGGTTGAGCACGATCACGAGTGTGACCATGACCAGGATGGCACCGGCGAGGAAGGTCGAGTACGTCGACACGCCCGAGGCGCCCTGGGCGCCCTTGATGATGGCGGTACCGTCCTCGAGCAGGTGCAGATCGTCGATTGTGGAGTTACCCGTGATGTTAAAGATCACGTGCAGGCCGCGGGAATCGACGCCCACAATGAGACAGGTGACGATCTCTTTGATAATCTCGCCAAAGGCCAGCGTCACGATAGCCAGGTAATCGCCGCTCAGGCGAAGGACCGGGATGCCGATCAAGAAGCCCAGGATAGCGGCAGCGATGGCGCCGACCACGATGCTGATGATAAGGCGCACCGGATCGGAGGGAACGGCGCTCTCGAGGGCGACCGCGGTGACGATGCCCGTGTAGGCGCCGACGCTCATAAAGCCCGCGTGGCCCAGCGACAAGTCGCCCGCGATGCCGACGACGAGGTTGAGGGAGATGGCCATGACGATATAGGCCGTGATGGGAACCAGCTGACCGGCGATCATGCGCGGAATCATGTGGTTGGACTGCATAAAGAACACGATGGCGAACGCCACAAGGCACATGGCGTACGTAACAAAGTCGTGACGCGTCTGCTTGTCTTTAAGAAACTTCATAACGCTCACCTACACCTTCTCGGGGACGTACTTGCCCAAGAGGCCGGCAGGCTTGACGAGCAGGACGATGATCAAAACACCAAAGACGATGGAGTTGGCAAGGCTCGTGGAAATGTAGGCCTGCGCCATCGCCTCGATGATGCCGATGAGAATGCCACCGACAAAGGCACCGGGGATGGAGCCGATGCCGCCGAAAACGGCAGCGTCGAAGGCCTTGATGCCAGGCATGGCGCCCGTGGTGGGCTGCAGGACCGGCGAGTAGGAGCACAGGAGCACACCGGCGATGGCAGCAAGGGCGGAGCCGATAGCAAACGTCATCGAGATGGTGCGGTTGACGTTGATGCCCATGAGCTGAGCGGCGGCCTTGTCCTCGGACACGGCGCGCATGGCCTTGCCCATCTTGGTCTTACCTGTAAAGAACATCAGGCCGGCCATGATAACCAGGCAGGCGACGATGGTGACGAGCGAGACGGCGCTTACGTTGAACTTGGCCAAGAACTCCGGCACCTGGAAGGTGACGAGCGAAGTGAAGTTCTTGGGCGTGGCGCCCCACAGAAGCTGCGCGGCGTTCTGCAGGAAGTAAGACACGCCGATAGCCGTGATCAAAACGGCCAGCGGGCCCGCCTGACGCAGCGGCTTGTATGCCAGACCCTCGATGAGAACACCGAGAACGGTACAGACCACACAAGAGAGAATTACAGATGCCCAGCCCGGGAGGCCGAGATACGACGTGGCGCAGAACGAGACATAGGCACCGACCATGATGACATCGCCGTGAGCGAAGTTCAGCATCTTGGCGATACCGTAGACCATGGTGTAGCCCAACGCGATGATGGCGTAGACGCTGCCCATGGACAGGCCGTTGACCAGGTATTGGATAAAGACCGTCATGTTCCACATCCCCCTTTCGAATAGGTTTCCAGTTAATGTATGAAACAGGGACGTTACATCGTCCCTAGATACCAAGCAAGCAGGGAAGGCCAAAACCTCCCCTGCTTGGGATCAAAACCGCTCTATGTAAGGCGGCCAATTAGGCCTGTACGTACTTGCCGTCGGTAATGACGTACGCCGTCGGGTCCTTCTGGACCTGGCCCTTGTCGTTCCAGGAGAGCTTGCCAGTCAGACCGTCAACGGTAATGTTGCGCATAGCCTCGGGAAGCTTCTCGGCAACCTCGGTCGGGTCGGCGTCAGCACCCAGGCCGGCTTCCTTGAGGGCCTCGACCACCGCATGCACGCCGTCGTAGGCGTCGGCGGCAAACTGGTCCGGAGTCTCGCCATACTTATCCTTGTAGGCGTTGACGAAGTCGGCATTCTTCTCGTCATCGGCGGAGAATGGGGTCATGAGCAGCAGACCCTCGGCCAGAGAGGTGTCGAAACCTTCCACGCCCAGGATACCGTCCATACCGTCGCAGCCCATCATCTTGACGTCGTAGCCCATGTCCTTGGCGTTCTTGAGCAGGACGGATGCGGGCGTGTAGTAGATCGGTGCAAAAATCATGGTGGCACCGGCCTGCTTTGCCTTGGTCAGCTGGTTGGTAAAACTCGTAGCAGAGTCGTCCTTGAAGGTCTCCTCGTCGACAATCTCAAGCTTAGACTTAGCGGCCTGGGCCTTAAAAGAATCTGCGATGCCCGAAGAATAGGCGTCGCCGGAGTTATAGAACAGCACGAACTTCTCGTCCGCATACTTCTGCGCCAGGAACTTGGCAGCGTTGACGCCCTGGTTGGGATCGGTAAAGCAAACCTGGAAGACGCAATCCTTGCCCTTGGTGACGTCCTCGGAGGACGCGGACGGAGTGATCATGAACGTCTCGGGGTCGTTACCGCACTCGGCGGCAACGGCAACCGACGCACCCGTGGTGGTCGGGCCGACGAGGGCCTGCATGCCCCAGTCGAGCAGGGTGTTGAAGGCGTTGACGGCCTTCTCGCCATCGGCCTGGTCGTCCTCGGCCTTGCTGACAAGCGGCAGCTCCTTGGTCGAGAAATCCTTGCAGCCAAGCTCGACAGCCTGGGTAACGGACTTGCCGTAGGACGCGTTGGCGCCGGTCAGCGGGCCGATGGTGCCGATCTTAAACGAAGCGTCGCCCGAAGCGGAACCGCTGTCGCCGCCGTTGGAGGAGCAGCCAGCTAGAATAGACATCGCCCCCAGACCTGCTGCGCTCGCGATAACGCTCCTGCGATTCATAACAGGGTTCAATGACTTACCGGTGAGGCTCGACATGCGGCTCTCCTCTCAAATCTCGTCGGGTTTCGGTTACCCGACAGGCCATCCTTCGCCGTGTTCGGCGTTCGCAAAATAGTAGACGCTTTAGTTGAGAAAAGTGGCGATTATTTCAACTTTTCTTTTGTTTTGTCCGTTTATCCATAATTATGCGTATTTCTATTGGTTTATGCAGTTTAGCCACTTTATTGTGTGAAAGTAATGTTTCCATTCCGTTACAAGCGTCCCTGCCCTGAATAAAACGGCCTCACCGGTCGCACTTTTGCGCACTTAGGCGGCGATGTACTTGCCGTCCTGGATCACATAGGCTGTGGCGGGCTTCTCGACTTGGCCCTCGTCGTTCCACGTGAGCTCGCCCGTCAGGCCCTCGATCTTGATCTTGCGCATGGCCTTGGCAAGATCGCCGGCAATGTCGGCGCCGTCGGCCGTGATGTCGATGTCTGCCTTATCGATAGCCTCGACAATCGCATGGACGCAGTCATAGGCATCGGCGGCAAACTGGTTAGGCGTCTCGTCGTAGGCGTCCTTATATGCCTTGACGAAGTCGGCGTTCTTCTCATCGTCGGCAGAGAACGGGGTCATGAGCAGCACGCCCTCGGCAAGGGAGGTGTCGAAGCCCTCAACGGAGAGCAGGCTGTCCATGCCGTCGGTACCCATGAGGGTCATGTCGTATCCCATGTCCTTGGCGTTCTTGAGCAAAACGGACGCCGGCGTGTAGTAGATCGGCGCAAAGATCATGGTAGCGCCGGCCTGCTTGGCCTTGGTGAGCTGGTTGGTAAAGCTCGTGGCGGAGTCGTCCTTAAAGGTCTCCTCGTCAACAATCTCGAGCTTGGATTTAGCGGCCTGAACCTTAAAGGAATCTGCGATGCCCGAAGAATAGGCGTCGCCGGAGTTATAGAACAGCACGAACT
>URIJ01000072.1 GCA_900547835.1 uncultured Collinsella sp. | reverse complement strand
CCTGCAAGCGAGCAGGAGACGCCGGCCGCCGAGCAGGCTGCTGCCGCCGAGACCGTCGCGCCCGCGCCCGAGGCCACCGAGGCCGCATCGGAGCCCAATGACCGCCTGGCCGCCATGATGCGCCGCAGCGCCCGCCGCGAGGAAGCCTGCGTGCCCACCTCGCAGCTCCGCCGCTTCACCCTGCCCGATTCGGCGCCCATCATGCGCCGCGTCATGGGCTTTCTGTCCGACCAGGCTCGCGCGCTCATCCACGCCGGCGTGTCGCGCGACCGCATCTGCATCGATCCCGGTCCTGGCTTTGGCAAGACGGCCAACGAGGACATCGTCATCCAGCGCGAGACTGCCAAGATGGCGTCACTGGGCTATCCGCTCATGTGCGCTGTATCGCGCAAGCGCTTTGTGGGCGCCGTCTCGGGCGTGACCGAGGCCGCCGAGCGCGATGCCGCTACGTTTGGCGTGTGCCTGGGCGCCATCCAGGCCGGTGCCAACATCGTGCGCGTGCACGACGCCGCGGGTTTTGCGCAGTTCCTGAACGGCTACTGGGCGGTTGCCAAGCCGCAGCCGCGCCGCGCGTTTGTGGCCGTGGGCTCTAACCTGGGGCATCGCTGCGACAACATCCGCGCCGCACGCGACATGATCGCCGAGATTCCGCTCACCTGCGTGTCCAACTGCTCGCGCATCTACGAGAGCGAGCCGGCCTACGAGACGCGCCAAGACGCGTTCGCCAACGCCGTCATCGAGATCAAGACCGAGTTGGCGCCGTTGGTGCTGCTCGACGAGCTCATGAAGATCGAGGCCGAGCTGGGCCGCGACCGCTCCAAAAAGGCCAAGGCCAACGGCCCGCGCACCATCGACCTGGATCTGCTGTGGATGGACGGCGAGACCCACGGCGGCAAAAAGCTGCGCCTGCCGCATCCGCTGATCGGCGAGCGCGACTTTGTGCTGGTGCCGCTCGAGGATCTGATGCACGACCCGGCGCGGTTCTTCCGCTACAACGGCGTCGAGGTCAAGGAGCCCGAGGATCGCGTGGGCCATATCGTGGGCGAATTGGGGCGTATGTAGATGATCGAGATGAATGCTGTTGCCGCTGGCACCGAGCTTGACGCCGCGCGCGACGCGGGTCGCGAGGGTGCGTCCGCGGGCTGGTGCGCGTGGAGCGCGGGCGATGCTTCGCTGACGTTTTCGCTGGTCGTGCGCCCCGATGTGAATATGCACGCCTTCCACGGCCTGCCGTTTGTGGCGGCGATGGGCATGATGGATGCGCTCGTGGGCACGGCTTCGACGCCGGGGTTGGGCCTTGCCGGCAAGGTGGGTATCCAGTGGCCGAGCGATATCGTGTGCGGTGCGCCTGCGTTTGAGACGTCGCTCGCGCGCGTCGCCGTCAACGGCGGTGCCGGTGCCGCGGGCATGTTCGGTGCCGTGACGGTGGATATTGAGCGCTCGGCGCTGAGCGAGCTCGGTGTGGATGTGGCCGACGAAGCGCTGGTCGAGGCGCTGTCCGCCGCCGTGCTGACCCGCGTGGACGCCTGGGCGGTTGTTGCCAACACGCCGCAGGGCGCTGCCGGTCCGCTGGCTCCCGTGCTGGGCGAGTATTTCGATATGGTGCCGCTGCTGGGCCGCCAAGTTGCGGCGGTGTCGCCCAGCGGTTTGCCGCTTGCGGTCGGTGTGTTTGCGGGCCTGGACATCTGGGGCCGAGCGACCATCAAGACCGATGCCGGCGAGCAGGAGTTTCCGCCCGAGGCTGTACGAATTCGCGGACTGTAGCGTCTCGGCTTCGCCAGAGCCTACGCTAACTCCTGCATGCGGCGGTAGATTTCGCAGATGCCTTTGATGGTGAGTTGGCCGTCGACTATGTCGAAGGCGTCGGTCGAATCGGCGACGATGCTGGCGAGGCCGCCCGTGGCGATAACGGTGGCATCCTCGCGGCCCAGCTCGCGCTTCATGCGCGCGACCAGGCCCTCAGCCATGGCGGCGGCGCCCGTTACGGCGCCGACCTTGATGCACTCCTCGGTATCGCGGCCGATGGCGTGCTCGGGCGCCTCGAGCGGAACGCTGGCGAGCTTGGCGGCTCGGGCGGCGAGCGCGTCCATCGAAATGCGGATGCCCGGCGCAATCGCTCCGCCAATGTAATAACCGTCCTCATCGATGACGTCGATATTGGTCGCGGTGCCAAAGTCCACCACGATCGCCGGCGCGCCGTAGAAAGTCTCGGCCGCAACGGCGTTGGCGACGCGGTCGGCGCCCACGGCCTGGGGGCGCGCCGCGCGCAGCTTGGTCACGGCGGCCGTCTGCGGCCCGATGACGATGGCGTCCGCCGCGATGCGGTCGGCCACGGCGTGCCACTCGCGCGAGAGCTGCGGCACCACGCCGGCAAAGGCGATCGCGTCGACCGCGTCGAGTGAGAGGTCGTACATCTTAAAGAAGCCCATCAGGCGCACGTGGATCTCGTCGGCGGTATAGGAGCGGTCGGTGGGCATGCGCCACGACTGCACCAGCTCGTCTCCGTCAAACAGGCCCATGGCCGTCTGCGTGTTTCCCATATCGATAGCGAGCAGCATGTCTACTCCCGGTGTTGGCATAAAAGGACGCGCACCATTGTATACGCGCTGCCGGCGGCGCTCGGCTGCGATTCGTTTACGGCGATATGGGCTGAGGGGTTTAAATATGAAGGAATTATGCTCTACGAGATTTTCCTTGCCGTTTACCGAACTCCCGCGTAATATTCTTTCTTGCGCACATGAGGCGCCCAGACATTGCGGGGTGGAGCAGTCTGGTAGCTCGCCGGGCTCATAACCCGGAGGTCGTAGGTTCAAATCCTGCCCCCGCGACCAAGACTTTTAGCAGCTCAGAGGCATTGTTCCTCTGGGCTGTTTTCTTTTTTGCCTTTCAATCTTGGTCGAATTTTGGTCGAAATCAATTTTAAACAGCTTATTTTAGACAGGGCGCCTGCCTGAACCAGCTAGCACAGAAACTGGGGAGTAGGGATTACAGGCTGTAGGATGCCGACAGACAAGCACTATGCTGCCTCAAATCTGCATTGAGCTTGGCCGGGGCCGTCTCTTTGCCTCAAAGCAGGCGGTGAACTCAGGTAATCGAACCTCTTCGCATTTGTTCTCTAGGAACTGAGCGACACGCTCCTCGCAATTTATGTTGCCGTTATATGCGGAATATCAGAAGAGAGATCGCAGGGCGTAAGTCAGTGCATGAAGGGCTGCCCGTCGTTTTGATAATGACATAATTAAGTGGCAAACTAAAGCGATCGGAGCGACCATGATTCTTGATAGCCTGCGTAACAGCGCGTCTTTTAATGAAACCGACCGAGCTATTGCTACCTATCTGCTCAATCATACCAGCGACCTTAAGACCCTCACTATGGCAAAGCTCGCACAGGAGACTTACACTTCGAACGCGACTATCATCCGCTTTTGCAAGAAACTGGGCCTAAGCGGCTATCGAGAGTTGATCATGCAGCTCATCCAGGAGATAAGCGGAGACTATCTTCTGGCTGCCACCGTTGATCGCAATCGCCCTTTTGACAGCACCGATTCAATTGAGGCCATCGAGGGTAACCTTGCGAATCTCTTGAAGGGCATCATAGATCAAACGAAAATCGAGCTCGATAGCGCCAAATTAAGCATAATCGCCAAGGCGGTTCTTAGCGCCCCACGAATTTACATCTTTGCTAAAGGGGAAAGCTACCTGGCGGGATGCATCTTTCGCAACAATCTTCTTAAGCTCGATCGTCATGTCACCATGGCAGACGACGGAGGCCTGCAGACGCTGCATGTTAAAAACGGCAAGCCCGGCGACCTGTTTTTATTCCTAAGCTACAGCGGCATTCACTATGACTATTCCAAATACGCTGCCACTCTTTCCGAACGCGGAGTCAAGCCGTGTTTAATTACGGCGTTTTCTGATTCGGTGCTCGCCAAGCAATGCGACACTGTCTTGCCCATTCCAAAATCAGAACGCGTGATTGGAAAGGTGGCCAATTACTCTTCTTTGATTTCGCTCACGTATACGCTTCAGGTTATTTATTCGCTTATATTCAATCAGGACTATCAAGAGAACTATCGTGTAAAACGCGAGGCCGATTCGTTCATCTTCACGAGTTTTGCTGAGATCTAGGCATATAAAAGATGGCCCCAAGGCAATTTTGCCTTGGGGCCATCTTTTGCGCTTTTGGTATTTGGGCGGTTCCTTTACTTCAGCTCAGGCCAATAGCCCTTGTTCGCCTCGATCATGTCGTCCAAGACTTCCTTAGCCACGCGTGCTGAGGGAATCGTGCGATTGAGGGTGAAGGCTTCGAGTGCCTTCTGGTAGGAACCTTCGATAACGGCTTCGACCACAAGGCCTTCACAGGCATCCTGCTGTTCGATAAGGCCCTTATAGAAGCGGGGAATCTTCCCGACGCGAATCGGTTCGGCTCCTCGATCAGTGATGTACGCCGGAACCTCGACTGTCGCGTCGTCCGAGAGATTCTCGATTGCGCCATTGTTGGGCACAATCACAAGTTGGCGATGGCGCAGGTCTTTCGCCAGAGACTTGACGACATCGACAATGAACCTGCCGTGGACGCCAACATAGAATTGCGTGAGATCGACCTTTTCGCCGCGCTTGAGCGCTGCGGATGCATCAAAGATGCGCTTTTCGCGGCCATTTACGACCTGCATGCCACGCGTGTTATTGATGTCCATGTACTCAACGCATGCATCGGGCAACAGGTAATACTGGTAGTAGGTGTTGGGGAGGTAATCCTGGAATAGCGTGGAAATCGTCGCCGCATTCTTGAAGGTATGGGCCCAATCGGGATCCTTTACCAAAGCGTCATTGAGGCTTGCCTCGGAAATGTAGCCGTATTTACGCACGTGCTCTTTGAGCTTGTCTGTAACGTCGACGCCCTTGCAGCGTACGTTGGTGAACCACCCAAAGTGATTGAGGCCAAAGTAATCGACCTCGAGATCGTTGAGCTCGCACCCTAAAATCTCTGCCATGCGGGCTTCAATCTCAACCGGCATATCGCAAATGTCGAGAATGCGAGCGTTTGGACGCAGCTTGTGCATCGCCTTGGCTACGATGGCAGCAGGGTTGGAGTAGTTGACGATCCAGTAGTCCTTGCAGGCGTACTCCTCGCAGAAATCGACAAGCTCGCACATGGGGAAGATGGTCCTCATGCCATAGGCCATGCCACCTGCTCCGCAGGTCTCTTGGCCGACTACGCCATGGCGCAGGCTAATCTGCTCATCCTGGATACGCATCTTGAGCCCGCCCACGCGCATCTGCGCCATAACAAAGTTCGCATCTGTAAACGCCTCTTTGGGGTCGACGGTTACATGCAAGGGGATCTCGGGAGCAAGGTCATCGATAACTGCTTTAACCACCACGGCGACCGTGTCCTGGCGTTCCTTGTCGATGTCATAGAGCCAAAGCTCGCGAATCCCCAGTTCGTCCTTTTGATCAATCAGGTCTTTGACGATGCCAGCGGTATAGGTGCTTCCGCCGCCGCAGATGACAATCTTGTATCCGTTCATGTTGTTCATGCCTTTCAAATCAAATCGAGCCGCAGACAATCCTGGCCGCTATCTGTATGAAGTAAGTCACGATGTTGATAACGGCCGCCATGCCCGCAATACTGCCCGCATCCGTGTGCTTTCCTGAATGCCGGGTCCAAGCCGCAGCGAGTAGACCAAGGAGTGGCCAGATAAAACCACATACGAATGCAGCCATCAGGGCGAGAAGACCTCTTGTCGACTTTTCTTTGTACATGTCGAGCAAGCGTTCGAACATGCCTCGGATTGAATGAAACGTTTTGGTCAACATGAGGTCTCCTCGCTTATCGCCTGTCGATTAGGCGACTGTTAATCTTCCAGATTAAGGATGGGACGAAGCAGGTCGTAGACGGAGTGCACGTTGGTTCCCACGACAATTTGGACATTAGTGCCGTTCTTAAATAGGCCCTTGTCGATAGCCTTCTTGATGGTCTCTTCGTTGACCTTGTTGGGATCCTTGACTTCGACACGGAGACGGGTCATGCAGCAGCCCATGGTGTTGATATTGTCCTTACCGCCAAGGCCATCGATAATGTTTTGCACCATCTCCTGCTGTTTTGCGTCGACTTCCGGCGTTCCGGAGGACTCGAGGGCGTTGGTATCGCCAGAGACCTCAGCAGACCACTCTGCAGAGCGACCGGGCGTCATGAGGTTGAGCTTCTTGATAACCATTGCCAGCACGACGAACGAAGCGGCGGCAAACACGATGCCCAAGACGATGTAAATCGGGAACTTGGTGACGCCCATTGGCAAAGGCAGGTTAACCGTAAGCAGCTCGATGCCGCCGAACAGGTTAAGCAGGCGGACTCCCAAGACGAACAGGAGCATCTCGCCCAATCCGTAGAACAGGCTGTAGACAACCCAGAGAACCGGAGACGCGAACAGAATCATGAAGTCGAGCGGCTCTGTGATGCCGGAGAGCATGGCGGTGATGTAAATAGGCACCAGCATAGCTGCGACGGCTTTTCGATTCTCAGGACGCGAGGTGGCAATCATTGCGAGCACGGTGCCAAGGGTTACGAATTCCTTGCCAAAGCCGAACATGGCAAAGCGGACGGAGGGGTCGACCGTGGTGAGGGATCCGTCGGCGATAAGAGGAAGCTCGGCATAGAAGATGTTTGCTGCGCCGGAAACGCTCTGGCCGGCGACGACCGCCGTGCCGCCAATCGCGGAGTAGTCAAACGGCATCCACATAAAGTGGTGCATGCCGAGAGGTACGAGGACGCGGTTCAGGAAGCCATAGATGAAAACGCCCAGACCGCCCGAGGCTGCGATGAATGAAGACGCGCTGCTGATGGCGTTGGCGATAGGGGGCCACACGACGGTCGCTCCGATGCCGAAGACAATGCTCAGCGGGATCATCGCCAGAAGGGCCAGGCGGGGTCCGCCGTAAATCCGGATATACTCCGATACCTTTACGTCGATCAGTTTGTTATAGAGCCAACCGCAGAAGCATCCGATGAGTACGCCGCCGAAGACGTTGACATCGGTAACTTGAAGACCCAGTACCGTTGCCTGGCCAGTGCCATACAGACCCATCGCGCCGGCTTTTGCCAGCTGATCGGTGAGCGTCAGGTAGGCGTTGTTGACATACAGGAACATGAGGTAACTAATAAGTCCAAACACTGCCGCGTTGGATTTTTGCTTCTTTGCGAAGCCTGCCGTAAGGCCGACTGCGAAAATCACCGGCAGGTTGCCGATCACCGCGGAGTTGGTTGCCGCGGAGAGCAGCGTGCCCAGATCTGCGACAACTCCGCTGCCGAGCGAGCATACCGTGGCGATGGCCAAAATGATGCCCGTTACCGAAAGGTACAAAATAGGGTCGACGATAACGCGGCCAAAGTTCTGGAAGGCCGTTTTGACTTTATCCATCTCTTCCCCTCTCTTAACTAATCTCGGGGACTTGCCCCTTGGGCAGAGGAGGCGCTCACATGCTTGCCGGCGTTGGATGTTGATGTCCGCCTCTGTTTACTGGCTTCATGATAGTTAGCGTGTTCGCAAAACATGCGGGGCGGAACAAACGGTGCTTAAAAACGAGCTTGATAGTCTTTTTCGTTGTTACCATCTTTCCACTTCGGCCAGCGGTATTTATTTTTAGGCAAACGGCTTTGGGTGCGAGCGGCTGGTCGTGTCTTGATTTGCCAGGTCCGTCTCTATTCGCATTAGGCTTGCGTGAAGTTTGGATATTGAGGAGACGTTCCGACTCTTGCCATCCGTGCATCCTGGAGGAAAGGAGGAGGAGCCGAAAAAGCTCTTCCCAACAGAGGACTATGAATACAGGCTGGATCCGTCGTATGAGCCAAAGGACGAAGGAGGAACAGACGCTATGCCTCCAGCAGAGCCCAGGAACAACCGGGTGTTCTCTCTGCTCCAGAAATACAACCGGCATGGTCTTCTGGTTCCAGTTGGCGCCGACCATATGTGGAACGCGGCGATGGAGAGCAAGTTCTGCCGGTTGACGCTCCTCGGCAAGCATTATCGAAGGCTTGCGGACCAGGGCCTACTTTGACATGTTGACTAACGAGGCTTTCAGCGATCATGCTCAAACTTTAGGGCTTGTGGCAAGAGGTCGGATAACGCTCAAGCCGTTTGATGCTCATCGAGGAGCTTTAGCTTCTCGATGAGCATCTTCGTCAGCTCCTCGTCTTGGATGAGGTCTATGCCGAAGCACTTCTTTCCCGCGTCCTTGAGGGATGCGCCGATGTGATACGCGGTCGCACCGTCGAGGATAAGGAAGCGGTCGTGGAACGTTCTGGTGCGGCGGACGGTGAGCTGCGGGTACTGTGCGTTGAACACGTCGACATCGCCTTGCGTGAGCCGGTTGCCGGACGTGTAGACGGTCACCGCGACGCCCTTGCGCTTCTTTGCGAGGATGTTCAGGGTGTGGACATCTACGTAGCCATCCACGAGGGAGATTTCGCGCTCGGCGCGGCCCACGAGATCTGTCAGCAGGCTGAAGGCGTCGAACATCTGCCCGGCGAAGAAGATCCGCTGGGGTTTCTCGACCTCGCCTTCGAGCAGGCGGAACACCTGGTTGAAACGCTCGTTGGTCGATTGCTGAAACGCCGCCTGACTCAACTCGACGCCGCGCAGCCGCTCAAACAGGGTGGCATTTTCGGCGAGGAGGTGGCGCATGGCGACAAACGCCCTCATGATACTGATACTGGTCTGCACCGCCACTTCGCTGCGTAGCACGCCGGACAGCATGGCTATGCCCTGCTCGGTATAGGCATAGGGGAGATAACGTCGCCCGCCGCGGCCCTCCATGGTCTTTGAGGTTCCAATTTGGCACCTCAAAGACTCGTCCTCCTCCTTGGTCAGTTGAAAACGGAAGTCCTCGGGGAATCTGTCGGCGTTGCGTGCGGCGGCGCGGTTGAGATTCTTTGTCTCTACCTCGTATAACCGAGCGAGATCGGTGTCGAGCATGATTTGCTGCCCACGGACGGTATGGATTAGGGGCTCTATGTTTGCGGAATCGGGCAGGGCTATCGACGCGCTCGTTTCGACCGATTCGTCCTCGGCATCAAAATCGCTCATGGTTCCTCGATTCAAAGATGGGGACGCTCCTGCGTCGAAAGCATTTTATCATCCTGGGCTTTGTCGCCTGCCGGTCCAGCGGCGATGACCCCTGACGTTAGGGAGGGAGTGTGCTTCGTCGTGGCGACGTCTGCCCTAAGCCTCCCTCGCCATGACGGTGATCCGGCTCCCGTCGATGGTGATGGGCGCGCCCGCCCCGCGCTGGATCTCCAGGAGATCGGCGGCTTCGCGGTCGTTCCCTCCCATCATGCGCGCGTACACGTCCATCGTCATGCTCGACACCTCGTGGCCGAGCCTCCCCTGCACGCTCTTCGGGTCGATGCCGTTGCCGATCAGGAAGGTGGCCTGCGTATGCCTCAGCTCGTGGAAATCGTAGCCGACGTAGCGCCTCCGCTTGCGGCCGCCCTCCTCCATCCTGCCGAGGCCGTGCTCGATGAAGTAGCCC